>CAYYCI010000144.1:0-8443 GCA_964470215.1 uncultured Planctomycetota bacterium | reverse complement strand
CCGGGATGTTGATGCGGAACTTGAGGAAGATCAGCCCGTGGTCGCCGTCGCCCATCTTCTTGCTGCCGCCGTCAACCCAGAGCCGCTGTTCGTTACCGAAATTCCGCTTTGGGGCACTCTTTCGGACAAAGGCATCCTCGCAAGCGGGAATGATCGCTTTTCGTTCGTTGCCCAGGTGGGTGAGAGTGAGCCTCGCGGCAGCCTCGATCTTGCCGTCGCGCACGACTGATAGCGGGACCTCGAGGTCGCCCTTCGGGGTGTTCTCGGCCACAGTGAGAGAGACGCGTGGGCTGACGCTTCCACCCGGCGGGATGTCGAGCGGGATCGTTTCGGCCTTAGGCTTAACGTGCTCGGTCGCGCCAACGCGGAGTTGTCCCACGAAGCGCTCGCCGGACCAGTTGGCAATCGTGACCGGTGCAGCTACCCCGCGGCTAAAGTTGCTGGTCAAGAACCTCGGAGCCTGGACCCCGACGACCATGTCTCTTGTCCTCGAGAGCTCCAGGCAATTGAGGATGGGGATGGTCTTCTCCGATGGTTCACCTTTAGGCGCGAACTCGATCCGCAGATCGTCGGTGACCTCGATGTTGGAAAACTCCTTGACGACCGCGCGATTGGGCCAGCCGGCCTCCTTGCATATGTCGAAGTCGTCGAGGACAAGCCGCCCTTGAATCTTGACGTCAAAGACCCGGACGCCCGGCCTGATCTCGTCGGGCTCGATGAAGCCGAGGCGGACGGTGTAGATGCCGGGCTTGAGGCCTCGGGCGACGACCGGAAGGACACAGCGGGTGACGCCCCTGACCCCGGAAGCGAAGAGCCAGGGAGAGTCGGTGCCTCGGATTCGGCTGGTTGGCCTGTGGCGGTAGAAGCCGAAGCCGCGGATCGTCGAGACTTGCATCTTGTAGTCGGCGACGAGGGCGCCCCTCGGCCTGGGGTATGCGAGCCAGAGGGTGCCGGCCTCGTCGCGACGGTCGCCGGGCGCGCCGAAGTTGATGGCCAGATGGGCGACGGGCTGGGGCCCCTCGGGGATTTCCTCGGCTATCTTGCTCTCGCCCCAACTCATGGTCTGTTTGCCGCGCTGGAAGCGACTAGCCATGGCCCAGGCGAAGCCGTCATTGCGATGCTGGAAGACAACCGTGCACATCAGCGGGAAGGGACACATGCACCCCGCGCTGGCCTCGGGCGCCAGGACGAGTCCGTTGGCGGGGACGACGTTTACCCAACAGCCCGGCCTCTGGCCGCCGAAGTGCACGGTCCCATAATCGCCCAACAAGTCGTAGAAGCCGAATGAGTAGGAGCGGAAGAAGAGCGTCGTGGGAGAGGCGACCACGCAGCCGCAGTGGTGCCCCGGCCTGGCGAACTGCCAGGGAGACTCTTGGCCCGTCAGAGGGTCTTTGCGCATTTTGATCCGGCCTGTGCGCAGGTCGAACGCCCAGGGTTCGGCGACGAGGGTGTCGCCGACGATGAGGGGCTTGTGGCGGTAGCCGATGGCCTTGGCCCAGAGGAGCCGCCCGGAGCGTGCATCGAGCGCCACGACCGTCCTCCTGGCGAACTCGCCCTCGAAGAAGTTGCGCCAGAAGTGTCCATCGGTGGACGCAGCGCAGAAGACCAGGACTCCGTCGTGGACCATGGCGGTGAGTTCACCGCCACCGCGGCTGATTCGCTCGCAGTCGCTGACCTCAAGAGGTCGCGACCAGACGGTGCGGCCGGTGCGGGCGTCGAGGCACGAGACGAGTCGGACGTCGGCGTTCTTGAGGCGTTTTTCGGCTGCGGCGCGCCGGGCGCCGGTGAGGCTGGCGAGTTGGGCGCGCTTTTCGGCAAGCGCCGCGCGGCGTTGCTCTTCGCCCACCCCTGCATCGGCGAAGAAGATCCGCCCATCGGAGACCGCGATCGTGATGTGGCTGATGCTTCGCCCGGTGTGTTTCCAAAGGGCTTTGCCGCTCCGGGGGTCGAGAGCGAAGATCAGGTCGCAGTTCCTGCCCGACCTCGTCGAGGAGCCGAAGAGGATTCCATCGGCCGTTGCCACATATCCCCAGCGCCTGGGGCGACCGTCCGGCGAGGGTGGCAGTTTATAGGTGGCCATCGTCTTGCCGGTGGCTGGGTCGAGACGAAGGCACTTGTCGCCAACGGCCACAAAGAGGCCATCGGGCGCGAGCGCCAGGTTGCTCGACTCGACCTGGACTCGCGTCCGCCTGGCTCCGGGAATCTTGCGCTCCCAGAGTTTCAAGCCGTTGTAGGCGTCGTAGGCCATGACGACGTTCTCGCCCTGGACGAAGAGGCGGCCGTCTGCGGCGAGGGGCGAAGCGGCGCCCTCATGGCGCTGGACCATTTTCGAAGGGCCGGGGTCGCCGAACCACAGGACCCCGAAGGGACAACGCGCGAGTTGCTCATCGCCACAGGCCGAGTTGCCTGGCTCGGCGTATTCGTGGGTCCACTTTCCGGCGCCCTCGAGCGGTCCGCGCTTGAGTTTGAGCCAGAGCCCGTTTTCGGTCTCGATGCTCGCGCCTTTGAACTGGAGCCGCCATGACCAGGTGCGGAGGCTCATCGCGGAGAGTTTTTCGACTTTCCCCCCGGCTGTGGCCGGTTGGCCGAGAAAGAGAACGCCGCCGCAGGGCTTCAGGAGCCTGCTCACCTCCTTGGGGTCGGGCAACTTCCCGGTCAGGAGGGTGCGCTCGGAGATGATGAGGTTCGCAAAATAATCCGGGTACTTGGTGTCGGTCAGGTCGGCCTGCTCGACACACACCCTCCCGCCATACAGACCGGCGGCATCGAGCGCCTTCCTGGCCGCGACGACGTTGCTGGGGCTGTAGTCGAGGCAGTAGATTTTCAGTTCGGTGCGCTTGGCGAGTTCGTAGGCCAGGCGGCCGCTGCGGCAACCGATGTCGAGACAGTAGCCGCGAGTGATGCCCGTGGCCTTGATGATGGCCCCAGCGGCCGCCTCGTAGAGGGGCGTCAGTTCGTCGCGGGGGAAGGGCGAGGTGGTCGTCGGCTGGCGGACAGTGCCGGAAGCGGGGAGATTCCGGGGGCCGAAGCAGTGGATGTTGCCGGAGGTGGTGCTGACGAAGAGTCGGCCTTCGGCCGCCGCCAGGCCCTCGGCTCTCCCTTCCACTTTTCCTTCCCAGAGGGTCTTGCCATGTGCAGCGCTAATCGCGTAGACCTTCCCCTCGCCACCGGCGAACAGGACGTTCGCCGCCATGATGAGGTCGCCCGGGCAGTCGCAGGGCACTTTCCAGTGCACGGACTTCTTGAACGCTTCCTCAGCCTGGCTGACAGCCTTGCGCGCGGCCTCGTAGTTGGCCTGAGCCTTTTGGAGGGCCCGGTTGGCCTTCTGAAGCATGGCCTTTTGAGCAATGACGTCCTTGTTGAGCGAGGCGCGCAGGGCGCGGAGTTTCGCGAGTTGGTCTGCCGGCGGTTTGGCACTCTTGAGGAGGGCCGCGATCTGGCGGTCAGTGTCGGCGAGGCGTTTGGTCAGGTCCTTGAGCGCAGACTGAGCCTTCGCCACGGCGCCTCTCGCGTCGCGGACCTGTCGGGCCACGGAGGCGGCCCGCCCTCGCGCGCTCTTCAGTTTCTGGCTGGTGGCTGGGTAAGCTTTGCGGTCAACCGCCATCAGGCGTCCGCCGCCGAGCAGGTAGTACGTCTTGGGGTCGGCGATGAGCCTGTGGCCACCGAACCAGGCGAGCCGTGCGCCCGGGGATTTCGCGCTGACGGCGAGCATCTCGCCAACGCCTGTGACCAACTCCTCCCCGAGAAGCACCGCGTAGGTGCCGCCGACATGCTTGCCGTAGTACGGTCGGGCGAGCATCTTGCCGCTCGTGCGATCGAAAGGCGCGGGGGACACCCTGGCGTTGGGCACGAAGAGGGTGGTCGGCGAGGCGAGCATGTAGCCCTGTGGGGAGAACATGCCGCGGACGTCCTCGCCCAGGGCGTCGTTCTTCCAAAGCAACGTCCCGTTTTTCGCATTCAAGGCATAAAGGGCGATGCCCTCGGCGGGGAAGATGCCCGCCGTGAAATACACGACGTCGCGGTCCACGACGATGCCGGAGCGAATCGGGGAGAGGGAGACCATCTTCCCGCGGCCCAGGACCTTGCGGTCGGTGATGTCCTGGCGGAACTTCCAGAGCGGTTCACCGGTGTCGGCCCTGAAGCAATAGAGGCAACCATCGTCGGACGCGACGTAGAGTCTCCCATCGGCACACGTTGGTGCGAGGCGAATCGGGCCGCCGGTGAACCTCGACCAGCGCACCTTGCCCGAGGTGGCCTCGAGGGCATAGACCTTGTTGTCGGCCGACGAGCCAAAAAAGACCATGCCCTCGGCCACTGCCACATGGTAGGCGCGGTCGAAGTGCATTCTGGGCAACTCGAGTATCCCCTCCACCGGCCCCGGCTTGGGCGGACCCCAGGCTGGCACGGGAGCGAACCGCGGCTGAAAGGTCCACAAAGCCTTCAGCGGCGGCGAGACGGTCTCAGCGGTCAGGCCGCTGCGCTGGACGTCGTGGCGATAGGTCGGCCAGCCATCGGCGAAGGCCCAGCCGGCCAGGATCGAAGCCAGGGCGAGCCAAGCCGCCGCTCGACGGAACCCCGAATCTTTCATGACACCGACTCCTCACAACACACGTCCGCAGGGTTATACACACTCCACGCCGGTGATGCAAGAGGGGCTTGACGAGTCGCGTGCAAGGGGTTATTGTCCTGGCTCAGGAGAGAGGAATGGGATTCAAACTCTCGTTCTCGCGGCGCGGGCGCGGCGGCGGGAGGCCGGCGGCAGGCGAGGCCGTTTCGGAGCGAGGTCTGGGCGGCAGGCGCTCGCGCGCTCCGCTCCTCTTCTTCGTGGTCTTTTTCCTCGTCGGCTCCGGGTTCATGGTCCCCTTCGCCATTGTGGCGGTGAGGGCGATGGCCGCCCGGAACTGGGCGCCCACTCCCTGTGTGGTCGTCTCGAGCCAGGTCAAGAGACACAAGGGCAGCAAAGGCTCCACCTACAGCATCGAGATGACCTTCCGCTACAAGTTCGATGGCAAGGAGTACGAGTCCCACACATACGACTTCTCCTTGGGCTCGAGCAGCGGCTATCGCTCGAAGGCGCGTGTGGTCAAGCAGCATCCCCCAGGGAAGAGGACCACTTGCTACGTCAACCCTCGGAAGCCCTCGCAGGCGGTGATCAGCCGGCGGGTGCCCGGCATGGTGTGGTTCGCGTTCATCCCTGGGATATTCGTGGTCGTCGGCCTTGGCGGATTCGTGGCGACGGTCCGCGCGCGCCGTCGGCCGGGGGTTCCGGTCGGCGCGCCGTCCTGGTTGCCAAAGGTGACCGCGACCGCGGCGGGCCTCGGCGTGCGGCTCAGGCCAAGCGTCTCGCCTCACACGAAACCCGTCCTGGTCCTGGTTGCCGCACTGGTTTGGAACGGGGCCGTGAGCATGTTCTCGCTCAGGGTGATTGGCGCGTGGCGGGCCGGTCGCGGCAGCTGGTTCGAGACGCTGTTCCTCGTGCCATTCGGCCTCGTCGGGGTTGGGCTCGTCGTCGGGGCGTTCTATCAATTCCTCAGGCTCTTCAACCCACGCCCCGTGGTGATGGTGGGCCAACAATCGCTCCCACCAGGCGGGCGGACGCGGCTGGAGTGGGCTCTGGTCGGGCGGGTGGACGCTGTGCGGCGCCTGGAGGTTTACCTCGAGGGACGCGAGGAGGCGACCTATCAAAGGGGGACGAACACCCTGACCTCCCGCGAGACCTTTCTGACCGTGCCGCTCGTCGAGACGACCGACCGCTACGAGATCCTGGCCGGGAAGGCCGAGATTGCCGTGCCGCCCGACACCATGCACACCTTCGAGGCACCGAATAACAAGGTCCTCTGGCGCCTGGTGGTCAAGGGGGACGTGCGGCGCTGGCCCGACATCAAGGAGGAGTACCCGCTCGTGGTTCTTCCCGCGCAGGAGAGCGCCGAGGGATGATGAAGATAGAGACCGAGGATGCTCGCACCCGCTTTCGCCCCGGCGAGGCGCTCCGGGGCGCGGCCTCGTGGGAGTTGCCCGATGAGCCGCGCTCGCTCGAACTCAGGCTCTTGTGGTACACCGCCGGGATCGGCACCCGCGACGTGGGCGTGGTCGCCAGGTTGGCTTTTGAACGGCCCGCAGCCAGCGACCGCCGCGATTTCGCCCTGACGCTCCCGGAGGGGCCTTACAGTTTCTCGGGGAAACTGATCTCGTTGGTCTGGGCTCTGGAGTTGGTGGCGGCAGACCCCGACGAGGTAACCAGGTTGGAACTGACGGTCTCGCCGACGGGGCGTGAGGTGCTGCTGTATCCCGAAGAAGAGGCGTCGCCCGATGAGGCCGCGGGATAACCCCTTCCGCAGCGAACTGACCGATGCCCTGCCCTACCGCCTCCAGGGTGTCGCGTGGGATGAACTTCTCGGGAGACTGGCCCGCCTCGACTACCGCGCGGCAATCGTCGGGCCCCACGGCTCCGGGAAAACGACCCTCCTCGAGGAGCTCGGCCGCCGGCTCGAGTGCCGCGGCATCCCGACGCTCTACCTGCGCGTGGACGACCGTTGCCCGCGCTCGGTCGTCGCCGACCTCAAGGCGGTTGATGGCCAGGTCGTGTTGCTCGACGGCGCCGACCTCCTCGGCCGACTCGCGTGGGCGATGGTGCGGGCGAGGACACACCGGACGCGTGGCCTAATCATAACGAGCCACGGGCCGGGCCGCTTGCCCACGCTCGTCGAATGCACGACAGCCCTTGGCCTCCTCCACGAACTTCTCGCCGAACTGGTGCCGGAATGTGCCGACGGTCTGGCTTCGATGGCGGACGATCTATTCAGGAAATTCGATGGGAATTTGCGAAGCGTCTTCCGCGCGCTCTACCATATGTTCGCCGATGACGCTTTTGCCCGCAGGCGGGAGGAACCTGCTGTGGAGACACAAGGATGGCGTCCATGAAAGGCACGCTGCGAACCTTCAACGTGGTGCCGGCGATCCCCGAGCCGCTGGCCCCTTTGCGTGACCTGGCCTACAACTTCTGGTGGACGTGGGACAGCGGGGCGTTCGAGGTCTTCCGGCGCCTCGAGCCAACTCTCTGGGAGGAGGTGAACCACAACCCAGTGCTCCTGCTGGCGCGGGTGAGCCAGGAGCGTCTCGACGCGCTCGCTGCCGATGCCAGTTATGTGGCCGAGGTGGCCCGCCAGCACCAACGTCTCCAGGACTACCTGGGCGCGCCAACCTGGTTCGCGGCCGAGCACCCAGACCTCGAGGAAGCCAGGATGGCTTACTTCTGCGCCGAGTTCGGCCTCAACGAGTGTCTGCCCATCTATTCGGGCGGCCTGGGGGTGTTGGCCGGCGACCACCTGAAGTCGGCTAGCGACATGGGGCTGCCCCTCGTGGGGGTCGGGCTCCTCTACCGCGAGGGCTACTTCCGCCAGTATCTCAGTTCCGATGGCTGGCAGCAGGAAGCATACCCCGAACTCGACTTCTACACGGCCCCGATCCAACTCCTCAAGGACCAGAGTGGCGCGCCGGTCCAGATCGCGGTCGAGTATCCCGGACGGACCGTGCGCGCCCAGATATGGCGCGCGGCGGTCGGCCGCGTCTCGCTCTTCCTCCTGGACGCCAACATCCCGGAGAACTCGCCTGGTGACAGGGAGATCACGGCCCGGCTCTACGGCGGCGACCTCGACATGCGCATCCGTCAGGAAATCCTCCTGGGCATCGGCGGAGTCAGGGCACTCGACGCGCTCGGGACGAGGCCCGAGATGTATCATATGAACGAGGGCCACTCGGCTTTCCTCGGCCTGGAGCGATGCCGGGTGCTCATCGCCGAGCAAGGCGTGGTCTTCCGGGAGGCTGCCGAGGCCGTCGCCGCTCAAACCGCCTTCACCACCCACACACCCGTGCCCGCGGGCAACGACGTTTTCCCCGAAGGCCTGATGCGCAAGTACTTCTCGGACTATGTCAAGCAACTGGGAATCTCGTGGGACGAGTTCATGGCCCTCGGCCGCCAGGACCCCGGCGACCGCAAGGAACTTTTCTGCATGACGGTGCTGGCCCTCAAACTCGCCGCGGTCCAGAACGCCGTCAGCAAACTCCACGGCCAGGTCTCGCGGAAGATGTGGCAGCGGGTCTGGCCGGACGCCCCGCTGGACGAGGTCCCAATCGTCCCTATCACTAACGGCGTCCACACCCGCACCTGGCTCTCGACCGACATGTCCAGCCTCCTCGACCGCTACCTGGACCCCAACTGGATCGATCGCCCGGCCGACCACTCGGTGTGGGACGGCGTGGAGCGGATTCCCGACTCGGAACTGTGGCGAACCCACGAACGGCGCCGCGAGCGGCTCGTCGCGGTGGTCAGGCAGCGCCTCCAGAAGCAACTCCGAGAGCGCGGCGCTAGCCCCCGCGAGGTCGCAAGGGCCGAACAAGTCCTCGACCCCGAGGCCCTGACCATCGGCTTTGCGCGAAGGTTCGC
>CAYYCI010000143.1:0-8447 GCA_964470215.1 uncultured Planctomycetota bacterium | reverse complement strand
AACTCGCGTCTCCTTCCCACGAAGACCAGCCTTGTAGGCGGGGCGTCCCGCCCCGGCCCCTTGCCGCCCGCTTGACTTATCGGGCCGGGGCCTGCTACACTCCGGCGTGAAGTCAACGGGAGCGAGATGGCCGCACCAAAGGTCCGAAGAGCCTATCGCTACGTCCAGCCGGAGGCCCTTGCGCGAATCGCCAGGCTGAACCTGGTGGCGCGCTCTGTGGTCGAGGGCTTCATCGCCGGCCTCCACCGAAGCCCGTTCAGGGGTTTCAGCGTCGAGTTCGCCGAACACCGCGAATACCGACCAGGCGACAACATCAAGGACGTGGACTGGCAGGTCTACGGCCGGACCGACCGGTTCTACGTCAAACAATACGAGGAAGAGACGAACCTCAAGGCCCACATCCTCCTCGACACCAGCAGCTCGATGTCCTACAAGAGCGACGAACACGGCCTGACGAAACTGGAGTATGGCTGTTACCTGGCCGCCTGTCTCTCGCACCTGATGATCCGCCAACAGGACTCGGTGGGGCTGGTGACCTTCGACAACCAGATCCGCCACTACATCGCCCCGCGCTCGACCACCAGCCATCTGAGCGTGCTGCTCCAACACCTCGAGACCCTTGAGCCTGGGACGGGGGTGACCACGAACGTCGGGAGGGCGTTTCACGACCTGGCCGAGTTCATCCGACGCAGGGGACTCCTGATCATCATCTCCGACCTCTACGACGACCTCCGCGAGGTCCTCCGCGGCCTGCGCCACTTCCGATTCAAGAAACACGAGGTCATCCTCTTCCACGTCTTCGACAAGTGGGAGATTGATTTCCCGTTCAGAAAACTCTCCGACTTCATAGATATGGAGACCAACGAGGAACTCCAGGTGGACCCGCGCTACATCCGCCAGGAGTATCGCCGACAGCTCCAGGACTTCATCGCAAGTTATCGGCGCGAGTGTTCCTCGAGCCAGATCGAGTATGTGCAGACCGACACCTCGGTGCCCTACGACTTCATGCTCTTCGCCTACCTGGCCAAGCGCAAGAGGCTCTTCTGATGCCGCTCTACCCTATCTACCTCCTGCTCGGCACCGTCGCTGGGGGCATCCCGATCATCATCCACATGATCCACAAGCGCAAGGCGCCCAAAGTCCCCTTCCCCACCCTCAGGTTTCTGAAGGCATCGAACGAGCGGACTTCCCGAAGACAGAAAATCCAGGACCTGTTGCTTCTTGCCATGCGGGTGCTGCTGCTCTTCCTGCTCGGTCTGGCCCTGGCCCAGCCGTTCCTCGGCTCGCGACGCTGGGGCCTCGGCCAGCGAATCCACGCGGTGATAATCCTCGACAACTCCTACTCTATGGGCACCGAGCACGAGCGCGCCCAGCGCTTCAAGGTGGCCAAGGACCTCGCGCAGGGCGTCGTCGAGGCGGTCCGCCACGCGGGCAACCAGGCTGCGCTGATGCTCGCCTTCCCGCCACACGGCTACCCCAAGCCCATGCTCACCAGCGACTGGGAAAAACTCCGCCGTGACATCCAACGCGCGCGGCTCTCTCAGGGACGCGCCGACCTCACCGCAGTCGTCCAGCGGGCATACGACCTCCTTGCCGAAGAAGGCAACAAGGCCCCGGCGATGGAAATCTACGTCATCACCGACATGCAGCGAAACGCCTGGAGCGAACCCAGACCGCTTGCCAAGAAACACAAGAGCCCCCAGCCGAACCTCATCGTCGTGGATGTCGGGCGGACCGACTACCGCAACGTGGCAATCACCGATGTGGCCGTCCACGGCGGAGCACACGTCCGAGGCCGACCAGTGACCATCCAGGCCAAAATCCACAACTACTCCAACACTCCCGCGAAGGTGACCGCCGCGTTCTACGTCGGCGAGACGAAGGAGGACATGCGCCAACTGGAAATCCCGCCCGACCTGACCGCCACTGCCTCGTTCAACTACACCTTCCCCGAGCCCGGGGTCCACACCGGCTGGATACAGATTGACGACGACAGCCTCGCCCTCGACAACCGCCGCGACTTCTGCATCGAAATCCAGGACCACATCCCCGCACTCGTCCTCCGCGAGACGACCCCAGGCATCCCCCAACTCGACCCCGCCTTCTTCGTCTCGAAGGCCCTCGACCCATTCGGCAACGACCCCAGCAAGCCGCGCTCGCTCGTCCAGGCGACCGTGCTGGACTTCCAGAACCTCTCCCACGAGACCCTCCGCGGCCAGAGGGTGGTCGTCCTGGTGGATGTCGCCGGCTTCCGAAAGAGCCAGATGGCGGTCCTCCGCCAGTTCGTCCGGAAGGGCGGAAGCCTCGTCATCTTCTGCGGGCCGAACATCAAGCCGCGCAGTTACGAACTCTTCCTCGGCGGCGACGACCCCAAGAACGCCCCCATGCCAGTCGCCGTCCACGAACCCGCCCGCGGGCTGGTCAGCCGCAAGGACTACCGCACCCTCGTCGGCCTCGACTACAACCACCTCGCTCTCCACGTCTTCAAGGGATATCGCCTGCCCCAAACGGTCAAAGTCTATAACGCTGTCCCCATTGATGTCCCCGAAACCTCCCCGGTTAGACTTCTCATCGGCATGAGCGACGGCAACCCGTTCCTCCTCGAGAACCGCTACGGGAAAGGCCGCGTCGTCCTGTTCTCCACGTGCACCGACCCCGACTGGTCAAACCTGGCCGCCAGCCGATTCTTCCTACCCCTCCTCCACCGCCTGGTTTATTACCTGACCGAACGCGAGGAGGTCTCGACAAGTTACGCCGTGGGCACCCCCGTCAACATCACTCTCCGCGACATAACCCGCCCCGTCACCGTCGAGGTCCGCGACCCCGGAGGGGATCTCCACGAGGTCAAGGCCGCGCCAGGCACCGTCGCCACCCAGGCCACCTTCGCCCAGACCGACGAACGCGGACCCTACTTCTACGTTGTGCGCGACCCGGAGCGCGCACCCGGCACCGAAGCCTCGAAACTCGAGTCGGCCTTCGTCGTCAACCCCGACAGCCAGGAGAGCGACCTCACCCCGCTCGGCGACCCCGCGAGGCCCTCGACCAGAGCCACCGCCCTGGAGAAACTCCTCGCCGGACACATCGTCCACTACGTCGGCCCCCCCGAGAAGGCCAATGCGACCAGCCTCCTGGCCGCGATCGAGAAGATTCGCAAGGGGGTGCCGCTGCGGAACATCATCCTCTTCATCGTCCTCTTCATCGCCATCTTCGAGACCTTCTTCGCCAATCGCGTTGTTCCCGCCCTCCGCACGGCCGAAGAGCGCCGCTCCACCCCCGCCGCCCCAGCACCCGCCCCGGCCGAGGGATGAACGTCGAGTGGAAGCGGGTCGTCGGTCACTCGTTATCGCTTATTGGTTAGCGGGGTCAGGCTCCTGGGTTTTGGCGCGCTTTGGTCACAGCGTCTCCAGGGATGTCCACAGGCTCGGAGGCCTGTGCCCTTCGCGTCCCTCGTGGATGTCCCTGGAAAGACTTGCTCATGCATGCCCCCATCGGGCATAATGTAATGAAACGGGACGAGTGAGGAAGGCAGAGCGATGACCGAACGCGTCGCCCGATTGCGCCAGGAGAGCATCGAGGCTAAACCAACCCTCTCGACCGAACGCGCCCGACTCATAACCGAGTTCTACAAGTCGGGCGTCCCCCAGACCGTCTCGGCCCCCGTCGCCCGGGCCCTGGCCTTCAAACACCTGATGGAACACCGCACCATCTGGATAGGCCCGGGCGAACTGATCGTCGGCGAACGCGGCCCCGCCCCGAAGGCCACCCCGACCTACCCGGAACTTTGCTGCCACAGCCTCGAGGACCTCGACATCCTCAACACCCGCGACCGCCAGCCCTTCGCCGTCAGCGAAGAGGCACGCCGCATCTACGAGACCGAGATCATCCCCTTCTGGAAGGGACGGACGATCCGCGAGAAACTCTTCGCCGCCATGAGCCGCCAATGGCTCGATGCCTTCGAGGCGGGGGTCTTCACCGAGTTCATGGAGCAACGCGCGCCCGGCCACGCCATCCTCGACGACAAGATTTACCGCAAGGGCCTCCTGGACATCAAAGGGGAGATTCAGGCCCACCGCGCGCGCCTCGACCCCGCCCGCGACCCCGACTACTACGCCAAGAGCGAAGAACTCAAGGCGATGGAGATCGCCATCGAGGCCACCATCGCCCTCGCCAACCGCCACGCCGAACTCGCCCGCGAACTCGCCAACCGCGAGACCGACCCGGCCCGAAGGGCCGAACTCCTCAAGATCGCCGACGTCTGCTCCCACGCCCCAGCCCACGCCCCCCGCGACTTCCACGAAGCCCTTCAGTCCTATTGGTTCTGCCATCTCGGCGTCATCTCCGAACTGAACACCTGGGACTCCTTCAACCCTGGCCGCCTCGACCTCAACCTCTACCCCTTCTACCGCAAGGGCCTCGAGGACGGCACCCTGACCAAGGAACAAGCGCGCGAACTCCTGGAGTGTTTCTGGATCAAGTTCAACAACCAGCCCGCTCCCCCAAAGGTGGGCATCACGGAAGAACAAAGCGGCACCTACACCGACTTCGCACTCATCAACCTCGGCGGCCTCAAGCCCGACGGTTCCGACGCAGTGAACGAACTCTCATACCTGCTCCTCGACGTCGTCGAGGAGATGCGGCTGGTCCAGCCCAGCGCCTGCATCCAACTTAGCAAGAAAAACCCCGAGGCCTTCCTCCGCCGCGCCCTCGAGGTCGTCCGCACGGGCTTCGGGCAACCCTCGGTCTTCAACACCGACGTCATCATCGCCGAGATGCTCCACGCAGGAAAATCAATCGAGGATGCGCGAGCCGGCGGCCCGAGTGGATGCGTCACCATCAGCGCTTTCGGCAAGGAGAGTTGCACACTCACCGGGTATATGAACTGGCCGAAAATCCTCGAGATCACCCTCCACAACGGCCGCGACCCACGAACGGGCAAGCAACTCGGCCCCCAGACAGGAGACCCCACAACCTTCACCACCTACGACCAACTCTTCGAGGCCTACCGCGAGCAACTCCGCTACTTCGTCGACCTCAAGATCGCCGGCAACAACATCGTCGAGCGCCTCTACGCCACCGAGATGCCCGCCCCCTTCATGTCCGTCCTGATGAACGACTGCGTGGCGAAAGCCCGCGACTACCACGACGGCGGCGCTCGCTACAACTCCACCTACATCCAGGGCGTGGGCATAGGCACCACCACCGACAGCCTCGCTGCCATCCGCCACCACGTCTTCGACCGCCAGGCGGTCTCGATGGCCGAACTCCTCGAGGCCCTCGACGCCAACTTCGAGGGTCGCGAGCGACTCCGACTGGCCCTCCTGAACCAGAGCCCCAGATACGGCAACGACGACGATGCCGCCGACCAGATCGCCGTCGCGCTCTTCAACGCCTACTTCGAGGCAATAGACGGCCGCCCCAATACCAAGGGCGGCCACTACCGCATCAACCTCCTCCCCACCACCGTCCACATCTACTTCGGCCAGGTCACGGGGGCGAGCCCCAACGGCCGCAAGGCGGCCCAACCGGTCTCCGAGGGCATCTCGCCATCTCAGGGCGCCGACACCCGCGGCCCCACCGCAGTCTTTCGCTCCGCAGCCAAACTCGACCACGCACGCACCGGCGGCACCCTACTGAACATGAAATTCACCCCTGAACTCCTCGCAGGGGACGGCCTCGACAGCCTCGCCGCACTCGTCCGCTCCTACTTCCGCCTCGATGGCCACCACGTCCAGTTCAACGTCGTCACCGCCGACACCCTCCGCAAAGCCCAACGCGAGCCGGAGAGATACCGCAACCTCATCGTCCGCGTGGCCGGCTACAGCGACTACTTCGTCCAGGTCGGCCGGGAACTCCAGGACGAAATCATCTCCCGCACCGAGCACTGCTCCTTCTGACCCCCAGCCCCCGTTCGACGCTCCCCCAAATAAGCACGGAGCGACGCGGGGCGAGACGCCCCGCCTACACTTAGCTGCCGCTCCGACAGGACGAATAGGACAGATAGGGCAGACACACACCCCATCCCGTGCGGGTTGGCGAAAATCCCCAACCGCGGACACCTTCTGTCCGCGGTCGCTCCACATAATAGCCAGGTGTGGCTTTTCCATTGCCTGAGCGCCTTTGGCAGGGGGAACGATATGAGGCAAGTCAACGTTCGCCACGACTGTCGCGCGCGCTGGGAGGACGAGGGTGTGCGCGAGCAACCGCTCGCCGCGCTCCCGGCCTGGGCCTTCGCCGAGATACTACGCGAAGCAGCCAACGGCAGGCGCCGCTCCGTCAAACACGCCCTCGCCCACGCTTTCCCGCCGGGAACCCCGCTCGTCGACGTAGTCGTCGCCTTCCACCACTACAAACACGTCCTCGTCGAACAAGCCCTCGGCGTCGTCTTCCAGGGATGGGAGCGCTCCTTCCTGGGCCAGAACCCCAACGACGCCCTCCCGCGACCGCGCTACTCCTACTTCGAGATAGACCCCAAGAAGAAAAAACTCGTCCTGGAGGAAGCGGCCTTCACCCTCACCAGCACCGACGGCACCCGCCTGGTCGCCTATCTCCGCGTGGAGGGGGGACCGGCCCACGACCGCCCCAAGAGTGTGCTCCAGTTGACCTGCCCGGCTCAACACTCCCAACGTGCAGTCGAGAAATCGGCCGAGATCGAACGCTGGGTGGAGCAACACGACTACCTCAAAGGCAAGAAACTCGACGCGCAAGGCCGCTTCATCAGCCAACCGCGCTCCTACGACTGGGACTGCGTCTTCGCACCTCCCGCGCTCCTCGCCGCCATACGCCGCAACACCCAGGGCTTCCTCGAAAAACTCGACCACTACCGCCGCATCCAACTGCCCACCCGCCGCGGCGTCCTGCTCCACGGCAAGCCAGGCACAGGCAAGACCCTCATCGGAAAAGTCCTCTGTTGCCAAATCCGCGAAACATTCATCTGGGTCCGCCCCGGCGACGTCTGGCACCCGGACAGCATCGCCGAAATCTTCGAGATGGCGCGCGACCTCAGACCATCGCTCCTGTTCTTCGAAGACCTCGACCTCTTCGGCGGACACAGGGGGCGCCTCGGCTTCGGGCGGGCCGGCCTCGGCGAACTCATGAACCAACTCGACGGCATCGAGGAAAACAACGACATCGTCGTCGTCGCCACCACCAACGACCTCGAGACAGTCGAGCCGGCGATCAAGGACCGGCCCAGCCGCTTCGACTGCGTGCTCGAAATCCCCGACGTTGACGACGAAGTGCGTCGCCGCTACCTCGAGGCCTTCCTGCACCAGCGGGGCCTCAACCCCGCGCTCCTCGCCGACCTCGACGACGCCACCCGCCAGTGCCGCACCATCGCCGAAGTCCAGGAACAAGCCATCCGCTGCCTACAGCGGGCGATCGAAACCGGCGCCGACCCCGCGACGCTCCAATCCTTCGCCCAACTGCCCAGGATCGAAGAACCACCCGAAACCTCCTCGAAGCCCACGCCCATCGGCTTCACCCTCGACTGAGACTTGATTCCCACAGCCTGCGATGCCTACAATGCGACCAGACGAAACCATCCGGAGGGGCGCTCTGGTGGCTACGTACCATAAGTACCGCTCCAAGTTCCACCACATCCTCCTCATAGACCAGGAACTCCGCCGGGGCGGCTACCCCAGTTCCAAGGACCTCGCCCGTCGTCTCGAACTGAGCGACCGCACCATCCGACGCAACATCGAGTTCATGCGCGACGTCCTCGGCGCCCCGATAGCCTACGACCCCTCCAGAAAAGGCTACCACTACAGCGAACCCCACTGGAGCCTCCCCAGCGTGCGCCTGACCGAAGGCGAACTCCTCGGCCTCCTCCTCACCCAGACGGCCCTCAGAGCCTACGAGGGCACCCCCCTCGAAACCTACCTCAAGCGAATCGTGGATAAGCTCCTGGCTCGCCTGCCCGACGAAATCTCCGTCCAGCCCGACGACCTGCTGGACCTCTTCCGCATCACCCTCGGCCCCATCGCACCCATTGAGCCGCGCCACTGGGAACTCCTGGCCCGCGCCATCCGCGAGAGACGCACCGTCGAGATGACCTACTACGCCCTCGGCAGGGACAAACTCACCACCCGCAGCCTCGACCCTTACCTCCTGCGATGCTACCGAGGGGATTGGTACGTCGTCGGCCACGACCACTCCAGCGGCCGCATCCCCATCTTCAGCCTCGCCCGGATCAGGAAACTCACACTCCTCGATGCCCACTTCCTGATCCGCGACGACTTCCGCCCCAACGACTACCTCGGGGGCATCTTCCAGACCTACGAGCGGCCTGAGCGCCATCGCGTCCGCATCCAGTTTTTCGGCATCGCCGCGCGACTGATAGCCGAGCGACGCTGGCACCCCAGCCAGAAGCTCACCACGAAGCGCGACGGCAGCGTCGTCCTCGAGATGACCGTCTCGGACCTCCACGAAGTCGCCTGGTGGGTCCTCAG
>CAYYCI010000142.1:0-8450 GCA_964470215.1 uncultured Planctomycetota bacterium | reverse complement strand
CGAGGCGGCCGCCGCGATTCTCCCTCACCCGGCAAAAGCCCCGGCCGCCCGGGGGGATCACACATCGCCTGCGACAGACCCGGCACCTCACCCTCCCCTCACCCGCCGGCTCCCAGAGGATCGCCTCGTGCTCCATAGCTGTCCCGAGGGCGGCCTTTCACCGCCCTTTCTCAGGAAGGTATTCCATGGCCCTCTCGAGCAGGGCCACCTCGACGTCGAAAGTCGCCCCGAGCGTGACCTGTCCCCGCACGAAAACCAGTTGGTGGGTCTGCTTGTCGGCGTAAACTTCCACGTCGCCGTGCAGGCCGAAGAACCCCTCGAACTCGGTGGTGGACTTGGCGTGTTCGTTCACCGGGACTGTTTCGGGGACGAGGCGAAGGCACTGGAACGTGCCGGCAGGGACGGTTATCTCGGCCTCGGCCACCGCCTTGAAACTCACGTCGAAGATGTCGCGCTTGTCGAGGATTCGCACGGTCTGTTTCGGCCCGCCGACCCGCGCCGCCGCCCCGCGCAGGATGTAAACGGGAGCGAGGACGTCGTAAACGGTCCTCTCGTAGTCATAGCGGTGCCGCGCGCGCAGCCGCCACACATAGTGGGCAGGGTTGTGGCACCCGGGGCAGTGGACCTTCTTGCCACCGCGCTCGACCAGGTGAGCAGGGTTGTGACACAGCGTCGGGGCCTCGCAGTGGGAGTGTTTCAGGTATTCGGAGCCGTAGTCGTGGAAGCGGAGCATGCGCTTCTTGTAGCGGGGGCGTATCCGCTGGGTGTAGAACTCCACCGGCTTGAGGTCCGAGGCCCGCACCCGCGAGACCATCACCGCCTCGTAGGGGAAGCCCGGCGCCCCGCCGTCGGCGTGGGCCTTCATGACCAGGAACTCTTCGCCCCCGTCGTCCTCGCGCCTGAAGGTGAAAGTTACCTTGCCCAGATTCAGGCTGATGAAACCGAGACCGCGGCGAGCCATCACCCCGTAAACCAGCCGCTCGCTCTTGAGTCGGCTCAGCGGGTTCTCCGCGCCGAGCAGCCAGGCTGAAGCCGCAAGTATGAAGGCCGCGGTCCGAAAAACGTTCATCGCCATCACTCCACCGTCGTGGCCCTGACCACCCTCGCCTGGGAGCGTGTCTCGATCTCCCGCCTCTCCGGCCACACCCACATCTTTCGCCCGCCACGGAAGACCGCAATGGGGACCTCGATCTTTGCCTTCTCGGCCAGCGACCTCACCCGCTTGACCACCTCGCGCGTGGGATACCGCGAGGAGATGTGGAAGAGCACCAGAGCAGCCACACGGGCCTCGACGGCCACCCGGATCGCCTCCCCGGCCGTCGCGTGGGTGGGCACGTCGCGGTCGTCTGGGTCGAGGAACGTGGCCTCGTGCATCAACACCTCGGCATCGGCCACGTCCGCCGCCTCGAGCGCCATGGCATCGCCGCTGTAGGCGAGCAGGATCTTCTCGTAACTCTCCATGAACTCCTCGCGCGGCCTCGTGCGCGCCAGGAGGGCGATCTCTTCCTGCGAGAGTTTGGCGTATTCCGGGCTGAGGCGGCGGCGCTGCTCGGTCAGGCAGAAGCCCAACGCCCGCCCGCGCCCGCTGTGGCGCACGGCCATCGCCACCAGGTAGCCGCGGCCCTCCCCCAACTCCACCCGCTGCCCCGCCTCCAACGAATGCCACGACAGTTCGTAGCCGAGGTGGTAGGTGAGACTCTCGACGTAGGCACGCTGGAGGGCGACCAACTCGTCGGTCACGGGATAATAGACCTCGAGGGGCTTCTCCTTGTCGCCCCGCGCCGAACGCCGCGACTGGAGCAAGCCCGGCAGCCCGCCGATGTGGTCGTAGTGGCCGTGGCTGAGAAAGACCCTCTCGATGCCGAAAACGAAGTTCTCCATCGCCGAACTCACCCCCTCGCCCGCGTCCAGAAGGATGCGTGCCGGGCGATAGAAGAACCACGTCGAGTACATGGCCTTCGAGTAACCCGTCAGATTCGCCACAATGTCCTCGTGCAGACTCATCTCGTCTCGTCGTTGCCCTTCAACTCGAAAGTTTGCTTGACCGCTCGTCGCGTCGCCAGTTCCCTGACCTTCATCTCCCAGCGGCCGGGGGCTTCGTTCGTCGCCAGGCCCAGGGTCCTCTCGGCCAGGCCGTCGGTCGTCAGGAACTCCTCGCAGAGGCCCGGTCTGAGGCGGCCCCCCGGGTCGGTCACCTCGACCGAGACCAGGTGCTGCCCGCTCGCCGGCCTGCCAGCCTCGTCGGTAACGACCAGCCTGTAGGCGAGTTCCTCGCCCGGGCACGCCTCGTCGCCGGCGACCTCCACTCGAAGGCCGAAGGGGCGGCTCTCGTAGAGAACCCACGCGCCGCCATCGCGGGGCGCCACGCTCACCGCGAAGCCGCCGTCCTCGACCTCCAGCACCGAACCGCGCAGGAGGTCCACGGCAAAGCGCGGCCGGAATCCCCCCAGGCCAACACCCACTCGCCCTGCGGCGCGCTCATCGGAGTGGTTGACCGCCAGGACGAGGCAAGAATTTGCCATCTGCCGCAATCCCACCTCGACCCCCGGCGCGTCCGCCGACGCCGGAGGCTCGCTGCCGTGTTCCCTGAGCGCCTTACCGGCCGCACGGACCAACTCGCCGACCAACCGCTGGTCGCCGCGCGCGGCCGCGCGCTCGAACGCCTCGAGAAGGTTAGGCGAGAAAACAATCGTCCGCCCGAGGCCGAAACGCCGCCGCCGAACGCTCACATCCTCGATGACCGCCGTCTCGGCCGTTCCGAAGAACCCCGCAGGCCACTCCAGCGGCGCTCCCGTCTCGTCGAGCAACCCGACGTTGTCGCACAGCAGGAGCCCGCCTTGCTCGACGAACCCCACGATGGCATCGGCCAGGGGCCGGGGAAGCCTCGCCACGCCCATTATCGCAATGGCCCTGTGCCTGGCAAGCGCCTCGGCGCTCGCCAGGCGCCAATCCAGCAGGTCGACGCCACCACAGACGGCGTGGAGGAAATCACAAGCGCCCAACTGCCCGCGGCTCTCTTCGCCGGGGACGACAACTAGCGCGAGCGGCGGCCGAATCGGCTGCCCCTCGGCAATGAAAGGCCCGATGCGCGAAAGCGCCACCAGGAAGCCATCCAGCGCCTCCCCCAGCGGAGGCTCGAGGCGCTTTCCAACGAAAGGCTCGTTCCCGACCACACGAAGGTGCGACGCGCCGTGGACGAGCGCCGACCAGGCCGCCTCGCGGGGCGTCGGATAGCCTGCCTCGAGCGCCAGGGCAGCGCCGAAACGCTTGCCCAACGCCCCCGCGCAGCCGCGAAGATATGCCACAAGCGCTCTTTGCCGCCGCAAATCCCTCTCCGGCGCCGCCTCGAGGACCTCGAACGCCTCCGCCCACGGCAGCGCATCCAGAGGCGGGACGCCCTCGGCAGGCGGAAACAGGCATCTGGCGTCGAGGGCGACGGCGAGGGGGAGGCCGGGGGCCGTCTCGTCGCGCAATCGCGCCAATCCCGAGGCGAAACGCCGCGCGAGCCGACCGAGCCTCTCGCCCGCCCCGCTCTCGGCGCTTTTCCCCTCGGCCCGACAAGCGTCGCAGGCACAAGGCGACCACGGACGAAGCCCCGTCGGCGCCTCGAACCAGGCCACCGCCCGCCCACCGTGGGCAGCCAGCGCCTCGAGCACCGGCCCTGCCACCCGCGCGAGGCCCTCATCGAAGTCCGCCACGGAAGGACAAGGCCACTCCAGCGAGGCAACCTCCCACCAGGCCCACAGCCCCTCGGCCAGGGCCACGGTCTCGGCGTGAGCGTTCATGGTCTGAGCATGTGGGCGTTCGCCCCACCGCCCCGGCACTCGCCCGCGCAGGAAAACGGCACTGGCTCCCACGGCGGCGACGGCGGCCACGGCGGCCTCGACCGCAGCAGCGTCGAGATGACACACGCCCCCGACGACCAGGGGGAAAGTGTTCTGGACAGCCCTCCGAACGATGGCGATTTCCTCGGTCGCCACGTCGGCCAGTTGCCCGCCCACGCGGGCCTCGACGACGAGCCGATACGGCCCCGGCCTCAGGCGCGGAACATCCAGCTCGACCTCGACCGGGCGATAGTCCTTTCCGGTCAGGCTGGTGGTGCGTCGCCTCGGCGGCGCCACGGCCTTCCCCTCGGTGTCGAGGAGCGAGATTTCCAGTTCGATCTCGGCGGGCGGGCGGCGAAGTTCGCTCCTCGGCTCTATGCGGAAGCGCAAACGCTCCCCCGGCCTGACCCAGCGGCGGCCAAACTCGAAGTCCACTTCGACCCGCATGGGGTTCGAGACCTCGATGGCGACGTCGCGGCGGTCGAGAACCCGTCCTGCCGCGACGAGATCGAGAACGACGTAGTGGATTCCCCTGGCCGCAGGCTCGTCGGGCAGGCGGAACGAGAAAAGCATCTCGCGGCTGCGAGCCTGCCGGACGGGGGCCGTCGCCTCCTTGACCACCGCCTGATCGGAGCGAAGGACGCAAGTGCGAATCTTCAACTCCTCGGGGCTCCTGCCGCCCACGGCCACCTTGCCGAAGCCCTCGTCGCCCGGGTGGAGTTGGCGTTTGGCGAAGGTGAAACGCTCGATCCGCGCGGCCGGTTCGGTCCGGGTCAGCCAGGCGACGGTGTTTCTCACGAAATCGTCGAAGGCGTCCCCGGTGAAAAACCACCCGTACTCCGATTCCTCACACTCCGGGTATGCGGCGACGACGACCACTCGCCCTGGGCCGCTCTCGCCCGCCACGACCACGGGACGCCTCGCCGCGTGCATGACCACCTGTGCCCGGGGCTTCGGCTCAATGGCGTGGACGCGCGAGACGTAGCCGAGCGGCTCGGGAAGCCCGACTGAGACCGGATGACCCTCCGCGCGCAGTGGCGAATTGACCACAACGTCCTCGGCGCGCCCCACCTTCACCGGGAGCATGGGCGCGAGGAGCAGATAACTGCCCTCGGCGTTGGCGAAGGCATGTTGGCCGCCGATGAGCATCAGTGCCCCGCCCCGCTCGACGTAGGCGACCAGGGCCAGTTGCTCGCGCGGAGGGATGGCTGCCGGGTCAACACCGGCGAGGACGACGAGGTCGTAAAGCCCCGGGTTGGTGAGGCCCTCGCTCTGCGGGGAGAAGTTCTGCGGGGCGAGGGGCACGCGGCTGCCGCGAAAGAGCGCCACGTCGAGGCGTTCGGGCGGAACGACCAGGTTAGCGAGAGCGTGGGCGACGGCATAGTTCGGGTTGTCGGCCGCTCGCGCGTAGAAGACTCGCATTCCGTCCTCCGACCGCCCGCTCAGTCGGCCTCGGTGGGCTGGAAGTTCTCGATGCGCTCCTTCAAGGCCCGCAGGAATGTCGCCGCCACGGTGGCGTTGAGCACGCGGTGGTCGAACGCCACGGTCAGCGTGGCCGTGTGGGCGACGACGAGGCGTTCGCCCCGGGCCACGGGTCGGGGCGCAATCGCTCCGATGGCCAGCACCGCGCTCTGGCGTTCGCCGACGAGGGGCACCGAACTGTCCAGCCCGAGCGAGCCGTGATCCACGACCGTGAAGGTGACGTTGGCGAGGTCGTCGGGTGCCAGATGGCCGCTCCGCGCTTTCTCGCTCACTGCCCTCGCCTCGGCCGCTAGTTCGCCCAGCGACTTCTTGTCGGCCTCGTGGATGACCCCGACGGCCACCGCGGCCTCTTGCTCGGTGTCCACCGCCAGCCCGATGTTGATCGGCTCGTAGACGATTATGGCGTCGGCGGCGAGGGCAGCGTTCAGGAGGCGATGCTCCGGCAAGAGCCTTGCGGCGAGCCAGAGGACGACATCGCGCGGCTCCACCTCGGCGCCAAGGCCCTGGGACAGTTGCGGCAAGGCTCTCTGGACCGCCTCGAAACTAACTTCCAGGGCAACGCTGGCGACAGGAATGCCCGTCGCGCTCTTCGAGAGGTGGGCGACGACCGCCCGCTTCAGCGGCCCGAGAGGCCGGCGCTCGAGGACCGGCGGCCCGACCGCCCGCGCGGCCGCGCGGCGGACGTCGTCCTCGGTGATGCGGCCGTCGGAGCGCGCGGGGGCGACCGTGGCCAGGTCAATGCCTAGTTCGCGCGCCAGCCGCCTGGCCCCGAACGACGCCTTGATCGCGCGGCGTTCGGGCCTGGGCGCCTGGGGGCGAGGCTCCGCCAGAGAGGGTAACTCGTCCTCGGGCTCGGCAATGAACGCAATCACCTGGCCGACGGGAACCACACTGCTGGCAGGCGCGAGGACCTTGCGCAGAACCCCGCTGCCGGGCGCAGGGACCTCCACGGATGCCTTGTCGGTGATGGCCTCGTAGAGGGGCTCCCCCTCCTCGACCCGCTCCCCTTCCCGCTTGAACCATTGTCCTATGGTGGCCTCCTCGGTGTTCTCGGCGAGTTTCTCCATTATGACCTTGGTGACCATCCGGTGGCTCCACGTGGTGCGCGTCAGATGAGGCTCTCGACCGCCTGGCGAATCTTCTCGACCGACGGCAGCACCGCCTGCTCGAGGGCCGGGCTACAGGGGATGGGCACGTCCTCGCAGGCGACGCGGCGGACGGGCGAGTCGAGTTTCTCGAAGGCTCTCTCGGCCAGGAGTGCGGCCACTTCCGCCCCGACCCCGCAGCGACGGGTGTCCTCCTCGACGATCACGGCCCGCGAGGTCTTCGCCACGGAGCCCAGGAGCGTTTCTTCGTCGAGGGGCGCGAGGGTGCGGAGGTCCACGACCTCACACTCGATGCCCTCGCTGGCCAGTCGGTCGGCGGCCTCGAGGGCCAGCGCGGTCATCCGGGAGTAGGCGATGAGAGTGAGGTCTTCGCCCTCGCGGACGATGGCCGCCTTGCCGATCACGCCCACTTCCTCCTCGTCCGGCACCTCGCCGCGGGTGGGGTAGAGGAGTTTGTTCTCGACGAAGACGACGGGATTGGGGTCGCGGATGGCGGCCTTGAGGAGCGCGCGGGCATCGCGCGGGGTCGAGGGCGCCACCACCTTCAGCCCCGGAGTGTGGACGAACCACGCCTCGAGGCTCTGGGAGTGGCTTGCGCCGTAGCCGCGACCCGCGCCCGCAGGCGCCCGCACGACCAGCGGAACGCTCACCTGGCCGCCGTAGATGTAGTGGAGTTTGGCCGCGTGGTTGGTGATCTGGTCCATGGCCAGCGCGATGAAGTCCATGAACATGACCTCGACCACCGGTCGCATCCCGGTCAATGCCGCCCCGACCGCCACCCCCACGAAACTGTTCTCGGAGATGGGGGTGTTGATCACGCGCTCGGGGCCGAATTGCTTCACGAGGTCTCGCGTCACGCGAAAAGCCCCGCCGTAGAGAGCGATATCTTCGCCAAGGAGAATGACCCGCTCGTCGCGCTGCATCTCCTCGACGAGGGCGGCTCGGACGGCTTCGGCATACGTCATTTCGGCCACGTGGCACTCACTCGGCGTAAACCGCGTCGGTGGCTGTGGATGGCTCTGGGAAAGGGGAGGCCTCGGCAAAGGCCACCGCCTCCTCGGTCTCCGCGGCAATCTCGCGGTCCATCGCCGCCAGGCCCTCGGGGCTAAGTTCCCCACTGGCCAGGAGGCGCTCCTCGGACCGGCGGATGGGGTCGCGGGCCAGCCAGGCCTTTTCTTCTTCGCGGGAGCGATACTCGCGCTGGTCGCTCTTCGAGTGGCCGAGGTAGCGGTAGGTGAGGCACTCGAGGAGCGCCGGCCCCTCTCCCCCGCGCGCTCGCTCGGCCGCCTCGGCCACCGCCTCCCGCACCGCCAACACGTCGTTCCCGTCAATGGTCTCGCCCGGCATGCCGTAGGCGGCGGCACGCGACGAGAGGCGCTCGATGGCGGTGGCCTCGCGGACGCGGGTGGACATCGCGTAGAGGTTGTTCTCGCAGATGTAAACGACAGGAAGCCGCCAGAGGGCAGCCATGTTGAGGGATTCGTGGAACGTGCCCTGGTTCGTGGCGCCGTCGCCGAAGAAACACAGCACGACCTGCCCCGTCCGCCTGAGTCTGGCGGACAGGGCGGCGCCGGTGGCCACGGGAATGCCGCCGCCGGTGATGCCGTTGGTGCCGAGGAATCCGTGGGCGATGCTAGCGACGTGTTGGGTGCCGCCGCGCCCGCCGCAATAGCCGTCGCGGCGGCCGAGGAGTTCGGCCATCAGGCGCTTCGGCGAGAGGCCCTTGGCCAGCGCGAGGCCGTGGCCGCGATGGCTGCCGCTGGCCAGGTCGTCGGGCCTGACGGCGGCGCAGGCCCCGACCGGGACGGCTTCCTGCCCGACGCACAGGTGGGTCGTGCCGTGGATGCGCCCCTCGGCGAAGAGGCGCTCGACGGCCCGCTCGAAGGCGCGGATGAGTTTCATCTGCCGCAGGTAGGCGACCTCGGGGCTGGGCAAGACGGCGCTCCTGTCGTTTCCTCGTCCCAAGGCCGATTGTACCGATTTCGGGCACCCCTTCAACAAAAGCCCCGATTCGAGCCACACCCATCCCTTGATTCTC
>CAYYCI010000141.1:0-8471 GCA_964470215.1 uncultured Planctomycetota bacterium | reverse complement strand
GGCCGATAAATGCGACCGGGGAATTCACCACAGATGAACAGCAATAAACACCGAATGAACATCGGGGACGATGCCTTGTCCGTCTTCGTGTCCCTTCGTGCCCTTCGTGGATGTGAATCCCCCAGAGTTCGCTTTACTCCTTTCTGTGTCCTCTGTGTCTCGGTGGTGAAATGGGTCGGCGGGCACGGCAGTGCCGTGCCCCTACCTGCGCCCGCGCCGCGCCAGAGGTCTCCTCTAGCGTGAAACTCATCGGGGCGGCAAAGGGACGGTCTGGGCCTCCACCCCTGCCCGGGGCGCCGGGAGGTTCCCGCGACCGGGGGGCCACAGTCCTCGTTGGCGGCGGGTTGACAGTGGGTGGGGGGTGGGCTAATCTTTACTCGGAGCCGTCCCGAGAAGTGTCCCCTCCATTGAGCAAGGGAGCGAGATGGAACTGAAGGAAGCGGTCAGCCGCGTCTTCCAGGCATACGACATGCGGGGCATCTACCCCGAGGAGCTCACCCCGGACATCGCATTCCGGGTCGGGCGGGCGCTGGCCGCCTACCTCGAGGAGGCCATGCGGGTCGAGACCGGCATGGTCGCCGTCGGGCGCGACATGCGGCTCGGCTCCGAGGAGATGGCCGCTGCGGTCGTCCACGGCCTCGAGGTCGGCGGGATCAAGCCCGTGGACATCGGCCTGGTGAGCACGGACATGGTCTACTTCGTCACCGGCGAGTTTCCGAGGGAATTCGACGCCGGGGTGATGATCACCGCTTCCCACAATCCGCCGAGGTACAACGGCCTGAAGTTCGTCCTGAGCGAGGCGCGCTCGATCTGTGCGAACACCGGGCTTCGGATCATTCGCGACATCGTCATAGCGCGTGCCGACGAGCCGCCGCCCGACATCCCGACCCCCCAGATGGAGAAGCGCGACATCACCGATGCCTACCTGGCAAGGCTCTTCTCCATAGCGGTCGAGGCGATCGAGCCTCTCAAGGTGGTCGTGGACGCCGGGAACGGGATGGCCGGGAAGGTGTTCCCGCTCGTGGCCGAGCGGCTGCCGGTCGAGGTCGTGGCGCTGAACTTCGAGCTCGACGGCACCTTCCCCGCCCACCACCCCGACCCCTCGAACCCGAAGAACCTGGTGCAACTCCAGGAGGCGGTCGTCGAACACGGAGCGGACCTCGGGATGGCCTTCGATGGCGACGCCGACCGCGTGGCGATGGTGGACGAGCGGGGCGAGGTGGTCAATGGCTCCCACCTAACGGGCCTGTTCGCCCAGGTGATGCTCAAGCGCTATCCGGGCGAGAAGGTCCTCTTCGACCTGACCAGCGGCCTGGCGGTCGAGGACTGCGTCCGCGAGGCGGGCGGGGAGGCGATTATCGCCCCGGTCGGCCACTCCCGCATCAAGGAGCGGATGAGGAAGGTCAACGGGCTTTTCGCCGGGGAGCAGAGCGGCCACTACTACTTCCGCGACTTTTATTTCTGCGACAGCGGGATGCTGGGCGCGCTCCTGGCTCTCGAGGTGCTCTCGGCGCGCCGCCAGCCGTTCTCCGAGATACTCGCCCCCCTACGCTCGCGCTACTACCGCGCGCCGAACGTCAACCTGGAACTGGAGAGTGCCGAGGCGGTCGTCGAGGGCATCCGCCGCGCCGACGCCCACTTCGGCAACGACGGCGCCCGACGGGTGACGCGGATCGGCGCCGACGTGCGAAAAGACTACGACGACTGGTGGTTCTGTCTCCATCCCTCAGGCACCGAACCCCGCCTCTTGCGGCTGACGGTGGAGGCCCGCGACCGCCAGACCGCCGAGCGCCGCATGGCCGAACTGAAGGCGGTCGTCCTCGGCGACTAAGGCTCCGGGGTCGCTGGCCCGCGACGACGCGTACTTCTGTAGGCGGGGCGTCCCGCCCCGCGTTGGGTTCGGCTTCACCACAGAGGCACAGAGGACACAGAGAGGGCGCGCAGAGACGCGGGGCCAGAGGACCCGCCTACGCAACTTGCGACCTGCCACTTTCCCATCTAGACTGGACGGTGGGACCTGGCACGAGGCCGTGCTCTTCCGTTCGGGCGAGGCCGGTTCCCGGGAATAGCGGTCGCCAGTCCTTGACTCCACAGCGAGCCGGGGCTACCATTCGGCCCGGCTTCGCGGATTGCTATTCTGTGGGGTCGTCGCCGATGAGACTTCTCGCTCTCATTATCTTGGCCCTGGCGCCGCTGAGCGCTCTGGCCAGGACGGATGTCCTGGTCCTCCGCGATGGGATGCGCTCGGAGTACGCCTTCTGTCCCGAGGATGAGCGGGGCGGTTGGGGCAAGCGCCACCCGGCCGTCTGGATGTTCCGCGCGGGGCTACTCGGCCACGCCAGGCGTTTCGAGCGCTTCCTCACCCCTTCGCCCGGCCTGAGGGTGCGAACGCTCGACCTCGAGGAAGTAGGCGCCGCCCTTTCTCTCGATGGGGTCGAGTTGGTCATCTGTGATGGCGTCCGCGCGGGGGTGCTCGCGCCGGTCGCCGAGCGGTTGTTGCGATTCGTCGAGGGCGGCGGTTCGCTCGTCGTCGTCGCCGGCTTCGAGGGGCTGGGAGGCCAGCCGCCAAACGAGCGATTCTCGATGACGAGGCGAGTGTCCGACTATCGCTCGACCGCGCTGGCGTTGGCCCTCCCCGTCGAGATAACGGCCTCGCCAGACTACGTGGTCACCCGCAGGCCGCGGGTCGAGTTCGACCAGCGCTTTCCCCTCGCCGCGGGCCTCCGGCCCGAGGACTGGCCGCTCTTCGGCTACCACAGGACGCGCCCGCGTCCGACGGCTCAGGTGCTGGCCACCATTGACGGTTCGCCCCTCGTGGCCTGGCACGCGGTGGGACGGGGCTTCGTGGTCGTCTTCACCGGCTCGGAACTCGAGACGGCCTACGTCCGCCCCTCGGCGGACCCCTGGCCCGACGAGGCGGTCTTCTGGCAGCGGATGGTCGCCCTTGCGCTCGACGCTCTCGAGGTGGCCGTGGGTGTGAAGGCCACCGTGGGCGAGGCCGTCACCCTCGAGGCCACGCTCCGCAGCCACGCTGCCCGGAGCCGCCGCCTGGTGGTTGACGCCGCGGTCGAGGACATCGAGGGGGTGCGCTGGCGCCTCGACGGCCAGGAGCGGTTGCGACTGGCCCCGGGAGCGACGACCGCCTGGAGGACGACCGTGCCGCTGGACACGCTGCCGCCGGGGCGCTATCGCGCGACCGTGAGAGCCACGGGGCGCGAGGATGGCGCTCTCTTTGCGGCTTCGGCGCCACTGGTGGTCGAGCCACCGGCCGGAGCAAAGGTCCGCCTCGATCTCCCCGAAAGCGTCAAGCGTGGGGAGACGGCCCGCGGCACCGTCGCCGTCGAGGCAAAGGCCGAACTCAGGCTCGTGGGAGACGGCGGACCACTCGCCACGGTGAGCCTCGGGCCTGGAACCACTGCGTTCGAGGTCCACACGGCGGGCCTGCGGCCCGGGCGATATGAACTGTGGCTCGTGGCCGGGAGGCCGATAGTCTCGCGCCCGCTCTACGTGGCGGAATACAAGCCCCATTTCCAGAACCTCCTGTGGTGGGGCCAGGGCGATTTCCCCGACGGGTCGGTTATGCGGCGGCTGATGGTTCGCGACCTGATGGAGCACCATGTGGGGGCGGCGGCCCCGATCGAACTGTGCGAACGCTACGGCATCTGGTCAATGCCCACCACCGGTGGGCTGCGGGCGCTCAGCCGCTTCGCCGAGGCCAAGCCCGGGAGCCACTGGCAGGACGCCGCCGGGAAACGCCACGCGACGCTGTGTCCGAACGACCCGCTGTTCGCTCAGGTGTTGCCGAAGTGGGTCGAGGGCCTCGCCGCCGACTTCCGCAGGCTCCACTCCCTGCGCCTCATCCACATCGAGGACGAGGCCTCGGCTCCCGATTGCTACTGCGAGGACTGCCGCCGCCTCTTCGAGGAGCAATATGGCTACGAGATGCCCAGGCCGCGAAAGGACTACTCCCCCGGCTTCCTGGACATGTGGATTCAGCGGATGGAGTTCAAGTTGCGGCGTTTCGGCCTCTACCACAAGGCCATCCGCGATGCTTTCCACGCCCGTCTCCCCGAGGCCCTCGTCCTGACGTCGCTGCCGCAGGGCTTCACGGTGGCGGCGGGCGAGGATGTCGTTGACCACCAGCGCTATCTCGACGCCTTCTGGGAACACACCTATCCGGGGACCGAGCCGCTCGGCGCGGCACTCACCGCGCATCGGGTGGAGATGGCGCGGGAGTTGCTCGGGGCGCGCTCCCGGCCCTTCATCCACCTCCTCCAGGGCTTCGACTATGTCGGCGCGGTTCCTAAGATGCCGCCGAAGGAGTATGTCCGCCTGATCGCATGGTTGTCGGTGGCCCACGGGGCCGACCACATAGGCTGGTTCGTCTATCGCTGGATGTGGTGGCTGATGCCGGGCACCGAGACCTGGGAGGCGATTGGCAAGATGGGGAGCCTGGTCGAGAAACTCGCGCCGACCCTCTCGCGCCTGCGCCCCGCCCGCTACCCCATCGGGCTGCTCTATCCCCTCTCGCAGGAGTGTGTGGACTACCTGCGCGAACTGACCTCGACGGAGGCGGAACTGCCGCAGCGGGCCGTGTGGCGCTGGCGGACCTGGCACGCCTACGAGGAGGCCTACTACGCTCTGAAGTTCGCCCATCTGCCCTTCGAGCCTGTCTACGAGGAGGCGGCAGCGGCGGGCAAACTACCATATCAGGCGGTCGTCGTGCCTTACGCGAGCCACCTGCGGCGCTCGGTTCGGGAGGCGCTGGCCAGGTTCGCCGCCGAAGGCGGGGCGGTTTTCCTCGGCGCGTCCTCGACGGTGGAGATCCCCGGCGCCAGGAAACTCCCGTTCGACTTCTTCACCCTCTTCGAGACCTATTTCCCCGCCGGCCACCGCGACCAGTGGCAGAGGAGACGTGTGCGGTGTTACTGGCTCAAGGACGTGCTAGCGAAGGCCGAGAAACTCAAGACCATCCTCGCCCCGTTCCATAACGGCCCGCTGGCCATCTCGGAGCCGGAGGTGGTCTGGAACATCCGCCACGGTGGGAGGGCCGCCTATCTGTTCGTCATCAACGACACGACGACGAACCCGATGACGGCCGCTCAGCGCGAGATGCGCGGGCGCTTCGCCCATTTCGCCATCATGCCCATGGAATTCCATCCCGTCCGCGCCCTTTGTTCGCTCAAGGGCCGACGCGTCCTCTACGACGTCCTTCGCCACGAAGAGGTCCCCACCACCCACGAGGGCAACGAGACTCGCCTCGAACTGGAAATCCCCGGCGGCGATGCGCGGCTGTTGGCCATCCTGCCCGAGCCCCTCGAGGGCCTCGAGGCCACCGCCGACCGTCGTGTGGCCGCCGGCGAGGCGCTCGCTTTCCAGGTGGAAATCAAAGCCCGAGAGGGCGTCCTGGAGGCGGTCGTGCCGGTCGAGGTTCGCCTCGAGGCGGGAGGCCAGGAACGCGTGGCCTATTTCGCCACGCAAGACGGGCGACTGAGCGGGAAGTTCCCCATGGACGTGGCCCTCAGACCCGGAAGGGCGAGACTGGAGGTTCGGGAACTGTTGAGCGGCAGGCGGCGCCGGCTGAGCCTCGAGATTCTCCCTCCGCGCACCCCGGTCCTGACGCGGCGGACCGGCCGATGACCTTCCCCTCGACAGTCCGTGGCAGGGTCCCGAGGCGGACCCCTAGCCGACGAGCCCGAGCGAGCGCAGGTGGGCGATGCACGCGCGGACGTGTTCCTCGCGCTCCTCGGGCGTGTCGCCGTGGGTTAGCGGGCCTTCGAGTTCGATGGTGAACGGGCCGTGGAAGCCCACCTCGTTGAGGACCCGGAACACCCCCGCGAAATCCACCACGCCCTCCCCGAAACGCGGAAACCGGGCGTCGCGGTAGCCGCCGAGGGTGTCCTTCAGGTGGACGCTCACGACGTCTCGCGCCACCTTCGCGACCTCCTCGACCGTGTCCACCCCGTGGTTGTAGTAATAGACGTTTGCGGTGTCGTAGTTGACCCCGACGGCTGGATGGTTGATCGCGGACATCGTGGCTGCGGCCTTGGCGCCGTTCTCGCACAGGTCGGGATGGGTCTCCAGCCCGATCTTCAGGCCGTGGGCCGCGGCGATCTCGCCGAGCCTCCTCAAGCGATCATAAGCCACCTGTAGAGGGAGTTCGCCAGCCCTCGCGCTGGTGAAGAGCGACGTGCAGCCGAGGGCCGCGCCCTTTGCCGAATAGTTCTCGAAGACCTCGAAGACCGACTCGTCGGCCAGCGGACACGGCGTCGAGAGCGTTGCCGCAGCGAGACCGTGGGCGGCGAGCAACTCCCGCGCCTCGCCAGCGTCGTCGTCGGGCCCCAGGCTTATCTCCACCCGCGCCAGGCCCACCGCCCTGATCCGCTCGAGCGGCAGGACCGGGCGCTCCGGGTGCCCGATGCGATACGAGAGCATGTTTTCCACGGTTACGGCTCCTCTTACGCGCGCAGGGAAACCCCAGAGACCGACGAACACGGACGGACACGGACGGACACGGACCGGGAGAACGCCTGGTCATTTCGCTCGCTCAGAGCGATCGGAGTATCTCGGCCAGATGGGCCATGCGCTTCGCCACGGGGACGTTTTGCGGACACTTCTCGGTGCACTTGCCACAACCCGTGCAGCGCGAGGGGTCGAGCCCGGCCTTCTCCTTCAAGCGCTCGAGTTGTTCGTCGCCAGTGGGAAGGCCGAATATCTGGCTTATCTGGTACGTGCTCATCAGTTGGTAGATAGGCAGCTCGACCGGGCAAACATTGTCGCAGTACCGGCAGCCGGTGCACAGGGCCTCTCCCTTGCTGAAGTCCTGGAAGGCGCGGACGAATCGCTCGCACTGCCCGGGGGTGAGTTTCACGTGGTCGCCCGCGATGCGAGCGTTCTCCTCGACGTGCTCCACCTGGTTCATCCCGCTCAGGACCGTCGAGAGGGCGGGATTGGAGAAAAGGAAGCGCAGGGCGATTTCGTGAACCGGCATCGGCCCGAGTTCCCGCAGCGCCTCGGCGAACGCCTCCGACTTCCCCACCAGAATGCCCCCGTAGAGCGGCCCCATGATCGCCACCCCCACGTCGTGTTTCGCCGCGTAGTTTATCGCCTCCTCGGCGTAGCGGTTCGTGAAGTTGTAGTAAACGGTGATGAAGCGGAAATCCGGCACCAGGCTCAGCCACTCGACGATGTCGTCGGGCGCCCCGTGGGTCGTGAAGCCCAGATGGCGGACGATCCCCTCGTCGCGGGCCTCGCGCAGCGCCACAAGCGGGCTATTCTTCCCCACGCAGGCCGCATCGAAGTGGGACTGATGGCTCAGGTCCCAGAACTGATAGAAGTCCAGGTAGTCCACCCCGATCCTCTCCAGCGACTGCTCGATGCACCGCCACATCTGGTCGCGGGTGTGGATGCCCAGGTTGCGCTCTTGCTTACACTCGTCCTTCCGCGGCTGGGCCTTCGCCGAGATGACCAGCCTCGAGCGGTCCAGCCCCTTGATGGCCCGCCCGACCCACGCCTCGGCATTCTCGTCGTAACTCTTGAACGAGTAGGCCGCGCCGCAGTCTATGTAGGTCAGCCCGAGTTCGACCGCGCGAGCGATTACCTCCGCAGCGTTCTCCGGGCCCTTGAAGCGCATCGTCCCTATCCCCAGGAGCGAGACCCTCACCCCGGTGTCCCCGACTGGCCGATACTCCATGCACTCTTCTCCTCTTGCCTGGCCCGGCGTGTGCGACATTCTAGCGACAACCCCCAGGGCGAGCAAATCGCCCAGAGCGCCCGCCATCGTAAACACTGTTATAGTCGCTGGCCTAGTGGGTCGCGGGATACTTGAGCATCTCCCCATAGAGCGGGTGCCCCGCCTTTTTTCCACTGCGCGCTGTACTCTCGCCCTCCCAAAACTCAGTCAACTCGAGCAAATTTCGTGCTCGACGTAGGACATAGCTCGTCGCGGGGACCATTGGGACTAGAGTAACCGACGCTCATCGCCTATATCCTCCTCACGGCGGGCACGGCCCGGCAAATACTCGTCCTCGGCAGCCACAATGATCACGGCTTCCGCCGTGAGTCCCTTCGCCTTGTGCATCGAGAGGATGTTGACCTTCCGCTGCTCGAGTTCCTGCTCAATGTCCAGGCGGTCTATGCGAGTTCCGGAACGGACTCGAACAACAGTCGCCGAATATCCGCCTCCGGCGCTCGCTTTGACAAATGCAGCATCTCGATCCCCACCACGCGGTCCTGATCGTCGTAATCCACGATGATGCCGGGCGAGACTTCCTCCGAACGACTCGAAGGCGCTTCACTCAAGGTCAGGTAAAGCGCGTCGGCTTGCCGATCCACTTTCAACTTCATGGGATGGTCCTCCTGCGATCGAAGAAGGCGGTCACGACATGTGGCGGCGTTCTCTTGGCGTTGATGATGACCCGTAACACGCGATTGCCGAACTCAGGGATGCGTGCAAGGCGATGTTCCAGACC
>CAYYCI010000140.1:0-8498 GCA_964470215.1 uncultured Planctomycetota bacterium | reverse complement strand
GACGCGGGCCGAGACGGCCCGCCTACAGCAGCCGGGCGCGGGCACGGCGGTGCCGCGTCCCTACGAGGCGCGCCAGGGACGCCCCGCCTGAGACCGCAGCACGAGGATTGGACCTGCAATCGGGGACCCCGCCCACGACAACGTCCCGGGCGTTGACCGCCGTGATCTAGTGTGGTATCCTGGCTTTGGACCCGATGACGGAGAGAGCCTTGGAAGACTTCGGCGGCGAGCGGGTGCTGGCGCGGTGTCCGGGGTGTGGGAGGGCGATAGACGTCTCGAGCCTCCAGCCCGGCGAGCGGTTCAAGTGTGCGAAATGCAAGAAACTTCTGCGCCTCGGCCCCCAACTCTTCGACCCGCGATACCGAGCCCAGTGGCAGTTGGGCCGCGTGGTGTTGCTGGTGGGGTGCATCGGGGCGACGGTGTGGTGTGTGACGACGGGCTATTCGTTCGGCGCCCACACGGGCCAATGGTGGATGGGCTTCGGGGGAGCGCTGGTGGTCTGGGCGATGATGGCAGGGTGCGTGGCCCTGGCGGCGGCCACGACCCAGAACAACGGGGTCCTGGTGGGGGTGGCGGCGCTGATGAACGGCGCGGCGCTCTTTTTCATGGAGCGCCTGGGCCAGCGCCTGGGCTACGACACCAGGCCGTGGCACCAGTATCGGTTCTTTCCGCTCTGGGCGCCGAGCCTGATGCTCGTCGGCATCCTCGTGCTGAGCGCCGCGCTGGTCATCCAGAGGCTCCATCGGTCGGTTTAGCGGGCCGAGTGGTGATGAAGCGGACGTCGGACAAGCGGAAAGACGACAAGGCGCTAGGCCAGCAATTGGCCTACTTTGTCACCGTGCGGACCTTCGAGTGCAAGAAGGTCTTCGACGACGCGAAGAAGGCGAGCGCGCTGGTGGATTTCATCGAACGCACCAGGCGGCGCGCAGGGTTCAAGAAGTATGCCTACTGCGTCCTGCCCGACCACTACCACGTCCTGTTCGGTGCGGGGGCGGACAGCGGGTCGGTGGCCGACGCGATCCTGGCGATCAACAAGGCGACCGAGCGCTACATCGAATTGCCCGACAATGGCCAGCCGCTGTGGGACGATGAGTCGGACGTGTTGGTGATCTATTCGGCGAGAGCGCGGTTCGAGAAACTCAACTACATCCACAACAAGCCGGTGCTCTGCGGCTTCGCCGAGCGGCCCGAGGACTACGAGTTCTCCAGCGCGCGCTTCTACTACAAGCGCTACGGTCGCACGGAGTTCAGCCCGGACGACAAGCCTCCGGCCCCTCACGAGTAGGCGTGGAGGCCGCCCAGGAAGGCGTTTCCCGCAAGACTGAGCGTGCAGGCGATGAAGCCGAGGATGGCGGCGATGGCCGCCACGCGGGGACTCATGCCCTCGCGGTGGCGCTGGTGGAGGTAAACGGTGTAGAGGACCCACGCGACCAGCGAGCCGACCTCCTTGGGGTCCCAGCTCCACCAGGCGCCCCAGGCGAAGTGTGCCCAGATGGCCCCGGCGAAAAGGGCCCCGAAGGTGAAGAGCGGGTAGCCCACGGCTATCGCCCCGTAGCCGATCCGGTCGAGGCTCTCGACCGACGGGAGCCTTTCGGCCATCCTCGGCAGGAGCACCCAGAGCGCCAGGCCAATTGGGATGGAGATCAGGGTGGCGAGGCCGACGAAAGCCGCGAGTTGCCCGGCGGGGCCGCGGGGCAAGATGGCGCTGGTCTCCCGGCGGACCAATTCGTCGTAGAGCTGCTTGTCGAGGCGCCGGAGAGTGTCGAGGTCGGCGGGGAAGGTCAGCCTCGCCGCCACCGCCTCGAGGAGGTTCGCGCGGCGCCTCAGTTCACGTCCGATCTGCTTTATGTCCTTGTAGCGGATCGCGGTCTTCCACCTGGCTCCTGTCTCGCGGTAGAGCTCGGCGAGGGAGCGATAGAGGGGGTCATCGGCCAGTCGAGCGTGTTTCTCGGCGTCAAGGGGGAGCCAGCGCGCTTTGGCCAGGATGGTCCGCGCCTGATGGGCGAGAGCGCGGAGGCGCTCGATGCGAGAGGTCATGGCGTCGGCCACCACCACCTTCATCTCGGAGTGTTGAACTTCCTCGGCGAGGGCGCTGAGTTCCCCGCGCTCCTGGTGCAGTCGGGAGATGGCGCTCTCCTGCCGCCTCACGATCCCCGCCAGCACCAGGCACGCGGCGAAGAAGGCCAACGCGCAAACAACAAAGAGGAAGGACCCGATGCCGCCTCGGTCGCCGCGTGCCCTCAGGAATGGATAAAGCACCCAGAAGAGAACGAACGCGCCGAAGGAGTAAGCGCCAAGGAGCGCCGCACCATAGCGGACGATGTGGATTGTGCCGATCGGGGGCGACCCTTCGGCGTGCTGCGATAGCTCCACCGGGGCGTAGGCCACCTGGCGGAACGAGAGGGTCAGGCCGCTCAGGACAACTGCCGCGACCAGCCCGGCCGAGACCATCTTGGCCACCCCAGAGGTCAGGATGAGGCGTCGCCACGGGGCGCCTCGAGCGCGCGAGCGATCGTAGAGCCGCACCAGTAGCATGGCCCCGACCACGAACGCGAGACCGAAAATCGCGTAGCCAATGCTCGTCAGAGAGACGTGGATGAAGAGCCAGTAGGACTGTAAGGCCGGGACGAGTTGGAGTTCGATGCTCTTCGGCTGAACCGCCGCGAAGACCGTAAGCAGACACGAGCCTGCGGCCATTATGGCGTCCAGGGCCGCCAGTTTGACCTTCGGGCTTACGGCCAACAGCCCCACCGCCGAACCCCACGCGGCCAGAGAAAGATACTCATAAACCTTCTCGATCGGCATCCGGGTGAAGTCGAGGAAATCGAAGAGGATCAACTCCACGAGGAAAGCGACCGCGAGCACCGGCAACCACACCAGGCGGTTGCGTCGGGCGATGAGGGCGAGCGCCGCGCCAGCCAGCGGCACGACGAAGATCAGGACGAAGACGACCGCGCGCCAGGCCGGCCCGGCCGACATGGCAGAGGCGAGTTTCTCGAAGAAAAGGGTCGGGGCGTCGGTGCCCAGGACGAAAGCCCGCCAGCCGATGCTCACGCTATGGGCAAGCAGGCCGAGCCACACAAGCCCGCGCCCGACCCTGGCCAGCCGATCGGCCCCTCGCCAGGCCATCGTGGTGAAGAGGACGAGCGCCGCGCCCAGGTAAGCGCCGAACGCCACCCAGAAGAAACTGACGTCGTTCATTCTTTCCTGGCCACCTTGTGCTCAATGGCGCTGACCACGGAGCCGAACCTCTCGCGGAAGCGCTCCTGCCACTTGAAGGAATTGCCGCTCAGGTGCACCCGCGCCCCGCCCCCGGGCGTCCGCTCGACCAGAGCCCACACCCGCTCGTGGTTGCAGTAGAAGCACAAGAAGATTCCGAGCATCATCACCGCGCAGCCGACCCACACGGGGCCGAGAACGGGATGGGTCTTGAAGGTCAGTTCCGTGGCATATGCGGGGCTGAAGTCGAGGGCCGCGACCCGATAGCCGGCGTAGTCAACGCTGCCGCCCTGTCGCGGTCCACCGCCCTCGACGGGCAGCATGAGCCAGCGCTCGAGCGGAGCGGCGCCGGGGGCCTCGAGGTGGAGCCTTACCGCCGGGTTGAACCGCCCGCGCGTGTCGTTCCGGGGGTTGCCGGCCCTCGGGCGGCCGTCCGGCCCTCTCTCGAGGGGCATCTGCCAGTGGGAGAAGTAGTCGTCAATCCTCAAGACGAGCCCACCGCCCGGGACACTGATTGGCTCGCCGGGACGCGCGACCACCGAGAACTGGTCGAGGACCTCGCCCGGCCGGCGCTCCGAGTGTGGACCGGCGGCAAGGCCGCCGCGAACCCGGGCCACCAGGAAAGTCACCGAGGTGATGTCGCGGTAGTCGGGCTGATAACTCGTCTGATACACGTGGAAGCCGCGATGGACCAGAGGACGGTTGACCTCGATGGTGACGGGGGTCGGCGGCTGGGTGTCGAGGAGGGTGATGTGTGAGCCGTAGTATTCGGGTTTGCCGCGATCGTCGAACCGGACCTCGAGCCGCTCGAGGCGAAGCCTGAAGGCGGCCTTGCCGCCTGGCGGGCGCAGGCCATCGCGCCAGTCGGGCGCCATCGCCAGTTTCTCTTCTGCGCTGAGTTCTCGCGACCACCGTGCGCCGAACCACCCGGCGACCGTCTCGGCCAACCCGTGGGCCAGATACGACGGACGCAACCGGAACGAGAGGTCGGGCACGGTGACCACCTCGCCCGTGCCGAGGAGTTGTCGGTGGCGGAACCCGAGTTGCCCGGTGATGAAGCCGCCGATGACGACGAGGACGACTCCGAGGTGGACGACCTGTGAACCAAGCCGCCCGGCCCCTCCCAGGAGGCCGCGATGCGCCTCGAGGGTGGCCAGGCCGGTGGCGCGGCGGCGCCTGACGCGGAAACCGGCCTCGCGGAGCGCCTCTGCGGCTGCCGTCGCGGCCTCGTCAACGGCCGATGCCTCGACCTCGAAGCCTTGCTCGCGCAGGCGGTCGGCCACGTCGCCTTCGGTCTTGCCTGGCGCCGAGACCGAAACCTCGGCCGCGATGCTCCGCTTGTGGTACCAACGCGGATTTTTCGACGGCCTGAGGCCAAATGCCGCACGCCACTGGGCCGGAAGCCTGCGGAGCGAACAGGCCACGATGTTGACTACGAGCGCGAAACACAGCAACCTGAACCACACGGAGCGGAACACGACGTGGAGCCTGAGCGCCAGCATCACCCTGCCGAGCAGGTGGCCGTAGGTGTCGAGGTAGCCGAGCCTGAGGCAGGCGAGTCCCCTTTCTTCGACCTTGAGGCGCTGGGCGGCCACTCGGAGGAAGGCCGCCCAGGCCTCCTTGCGGAGCTCGGGACCCTGGCGGAGGCGTCGGAGGGTCTCGCCGAGAGCCGCGCGCCACTCCGCCTCGCTCAGTCCACCCCGCTGGCCTCGGATGAGGATGACCTCGAGGAGGAAGGAGGCGAGACGTTCATCGGGCAGGCCACGAGACTTCGCCTCGGCGATGAGGTCGTTGTAGAGCGCTGCGGCGCCCCCCTCCTGCGTGAGGAACTCCTTGCGGAACTTCTCCATCGAGCCGGCCGAGCGAAAGACCCCCGCCGCCTCGATGAGCCTCAGGAACTCCCCCTGGCCCACCGCGCGAGGCGAGGAAGGATTGAAGCGGGTCTGGAGGTAGTCGTTGAAATCGAACGACTCCGGCTGTGGGAGGACGACCCCAACGGTTGACGCGGCGGCGATGAGCGCCAGGAGGACGATGCCCAGGCGCAAGGAGGCCAGCGCGCGGACGACGGAGCGCCGTCGTGGTCGAAGCTGGCTGTGGTTTTCCATGAGCATTCTGGCCGGTGGCCGTCGTCGGCGCCTCAGGCGCCGTATTTCTCCAAGCCGAGGGCGTGCGCGGCGAGGATCGGCATCAGGTGGATGCCGCGCATCCGCCCCAGCGCCCCGTGGGCACAGGCCCGCTCGTTGAATGCCGCGACGTCGTCCGGCCTCACCCACGGTCCCGCTATCGCCACCGGCACGGGATGCCAACTGTGGACCTTGAGGACACAGGGGGTGGAGTGGTCAGCAGTGACGGCCAGGACGGCAGGCGCGAGGGCGCGGACGCGCGGCAAGAGGGCGTCCACTGCCTCGATGATGTGGACTTTCGCGTCCCAGTTCCCGTCCTCGCCGTAACTGTCGGTCTTCTTGACGTGGAGGAAGAAGAAGTCGAAGTCGCCGAAGTGTTCCTCCAGGCAGTCGAACTCGTCGTCGAGTTGATCCCCACAGGGCAGGACTTCCATGCCGACCAGACTGGCGACGCCTCTGTACATGGGATAATTCGCGATGGCTGCGCAACGCATGTTGTACGTTTCGGGCAGTTGCGGGAGTTTCTCGTAGCGTGCGAAGCCCCGAAGCAAGAGGCCGTTGGCGGGGTGTTCGTCTTTGAGAAGTTCGGTGGCCTGGCGAATGAACTCGCGGACTACCTCGGCGGCGCGTTCGCTCCGCGGGTCTTCGGCCTTGACGGGCAACGGCGGCTCCTTGCCCTCGCTCTGGGGGTCGGTGTCGTTGAGGTCGTCGTAGAGGTCCGGCGCGCGGAAGACCACACAGGCGCGGTGCTCCTTGACCGTCCTCACAAAGACCTCGCAACCAGGGATTTCGATGCGGCTGAGAATCTCGACCAATTCCTCGTTCTTCTCGGTTGGGATGCGGCCGGCGCGCCGGTCCACTACGTAGCCGGTCTTGGGGTCGAGGGTGCAGAAGTTGATCCTGGCGGCGAGGTCACCCGGCTGGATGGGGAACCCGATGCCAAGGGCCGAGAGGAGGCCGCGCCCGATGTCGTAGCGCAGGGGATCGTAGCCGAAGAGGCCGAGGTGGGCGGGGCCGCTTCCCGGGGTGATGCCTGGCATCACGTTGTCGAGCAGGCCACAGACGCCCTCGGCGGCGAGGGCGTCGAGGTTAGGGGTCGTGGCGGCCTCGAGTTCAGTGGGGCCGCCGGGCTCGCGCGGCAGCCCACCGACCCCGTCGAGGACGACGAGGACGATCTTCCCCTCCGGCTTCTTGCTCAGTTTCGCTGCGACGTCCATGAGTTCCATTCAATCCTCTCCTGGCGTTTCCTCGAGGTTGGTCTCGAAGGTGTGCCGCGTGGCCAGTTCCTCCTCGAGGTCGAAGACCTGGTGGAAGTCGGCCTTGGTGTCGCGGGGGCTCTTGCCCAGGAGGCCGACCCCGACGAGGGTGAAGACGATCTCGCCGACGTCGTCGGTCGCGGTGATGTTCCATCGCTTGAGCACAGTCGGTGCGAGGAAGGCGAAGCGCTCGACGGCCAGGTCGCAGAGGCCATCGAGGAGTTCGCGGCCCGTGACGTCGCGCTTGCCCCCGAGTTTATCACAGGTGTAGTCCACGGCCTCGCAGACGAATACGTAGGCATCGAGGGGGTAACGTGGGTTGCGCGCCATGGCCTTGTGGAGGGCCAGATGCTTCTTTATCAGGTCGCCGACGTTCGGCAGTTCGTGTTCAGCCATTTCAAGGTTCGATTGGCGAGGCGACTGGCTCGCCGGGTGCCACGCGCGTTCCCGGCTTCAGGTGCCCCCAGTGTGGTTTCGGCTCGGCGAGTTCTTCCTTTGCCTCGAGGCCCAGTCGCTCGAGCACCGCCTCGGCCGTTCGCGGCAAGAACGGCCAGAGGGCCAGCGCGATCAGGCGACAGGTCTCGGCGGCGACGTAGAGGGTCGTGTCGGTCTTTCGGGTCGGGTTGCCCGCAGCGGCCTCCTCGGCGAGGGGTTCGGCGTATTCCTGGGCCTTGGCCGCCGTCGTCCAGAGTCTCTCGAGCGCGGCGGGAAAGCCGAGGCCCTCGATGTGGGCGCCAACCTCGTTGAGCAGGCCGCTGGCCTCGGCGGCCAGCTCGTCCTCGCGGGAGCCGAACTGTCCCGCCCGCGGCACGACGCCCTCGCGGGCTCGCTGGGCGAATCCCACCACCCGCTCGACCAGGCCGCTGAGCGTCCCCGCCAGATGTTCGTTGTGGAGTTGGACGAGGCGGCCGACCGAGAAGGTCCCGCCTTCGGTGAAAGAGGCGTCGGACAGGAGGGCCAGTCGGACCGCATCGCAGCCGTAGTGGTTGGCCATTGAGCACGGACCGAGGCTCTCGTCGGAGTCCACCGCCAGTCTGCCGCGCGCGACCACTCTGGCCGGCAGCGGCAAGCCCAGGCTCATCAGCAGTGCCGGCCAGGCCACCGCGTGGGTCGTCAGGCCGTCGCGGGGAACCACCTGGAGGACCGGGGGCCAATATCGCTCGAAGGTCTGGGGCTCCGCCAGATAACCGCTCCCGGTCAGGTAGGTCAGCAGCGCGTCGAACCACGGCTCGATGGCGCGGTCGGGGTCAATGGGAATCGCTATCGCCCATTCGTGTGCGGCCCGGCTGATCGCCACGTCCGCCACACCCGAGTGCCTGAGCGGCTCCGCGATGGCCTGGCCCAGCTCTGGCGGCTCGATGAAGCCGCCGTCGTCGAGCAGACGTGTCAGGATGTTCTTCTGGCGGCTCGAGGCCTTCAGGAAGAACGCCTCCTCGCCAGCGCGGGTTAGCGTCTCGCCACAGGTCGGACACGTCTCGCCCTCGGCGACGAACTCGGCGCACCGCACACAAAACGGCCCCTCGCGCGTGCCCTTGTAGATGTCGCCATTGTCGAAAAGCTTCAGGAAGACGGCCTTGACCACCCGCTGGTGGCGGGCCTGGGTGGTGCGGACGTGGTCGTCGTGAGCGAGGTTGAGCGCCTCGAGGGTCGCCTCCCACTGTTCCGCCCAGCGGTCAATGAGGTCCTGTGGGGTTCCGCCGCGCTCGTAGGCCAGGCGCTCGACCTCGCGCCCTTGCTCGACCGTGGCGGCGACGACCCGCACGTCGGCCCCGCGGAGGCGCTTGTGGCGTGCGAAGACATCCGCGCCGACTAACTCGAAGGCCAGATCGAGGTCCGGCTCGCGGGTCGGCGAGTGCGCCGAGGTGGTTCACGCCGCTGCCGCACACCACGACGATCACTC
>CAYYCI010000139.1:0-8512 GCA_964470215.1 uncultured Planctomycetota bacterium | reverse complement strand
TGTTTGCGGTGCAAAAAGCGTGCCAAAGCCCACACCCCCCGGCGCGCTGCCATCCCGGGTTTCCTCATAGATGTGCCACCAAGAAGAACTGAATCACAGGCTGGAAAGCCTGTGCCACCAACAATGAAGGTGGCGCTCTGCACGGGGCCGGCTGGCCTGGCTCCCGAGCCGCTGCTCCTCGAAGAGAAGGCGGGCCCTGGGTGCCAGGCCGGATTGTCTTGGCGCCGGCGGTCTTGCGGGCGCTTGGGCACAAGGTATTATAGGCGAGCGGCGAGAATGCTTCCAACGTCGCCATCACGTGGGGGAAGGTCGTGCGGCTGGCCCGGGCCTTGACGTGGCTGGTTCCATTGGGGGTGGGCGCGGCGCTTCTGTGTGTCAACATCGCCGAACCCTGGATTGGCTCCTACGACGCCAACGGGGCGCTTTTCAGCACCGCGGCCAGGAACTATCTTCGCTACGGGCTCCTGGCCACCCGCGGGGGCCAGGTGGCCAACGCGGGGGCATTGACGCCAGGACGCTTCCGCTTCTACGCACATCATCCCCCCGGGATATCGCTGCTGTTGGCGGCTAGTTTCGCGGTCTTCGGCGAGGCGGAGTGGAGCGCGCGGCTGGTGACGGTGGTCTTCACTCTGGGGGCGGCGCTGTGTCTCTTCGCCATCGCCGATGACCTGGGCGGGCCGCTGCCCGCTTTCCTGGCGACCCTGGCCTTCTGTGTCCAGCCGATGGTCTCCTTCTACGGTCGCATGCCCAGCCAGCAGCCCCCTGGGCTTTTCTTGGGCCTCCTGACGGTGGTTTTCTACCTCCGGTGGCGGAAGGGGGGCGGGGCGTGGGCGGTGGTCGGGATGTGTTGCGCGGTGCTGGTCGGGCTTTGGTTCGCGTGGATGGTCTTCGTGATGCCCTGGTTGCTCCTGGGCTCCCACTTGCTGGCCGACCGGAAGGGCTGGCGGAGCCTGGTCCCGGTGGTCGTAGTGGCGGTGGCGGGTTTCGGGAGCGTGGTGGCACACATAGCGGTGCTGGAAGGTGGCCTCGGGGAACTCCTCGGAGCTCTCGCTCATCGCCTGGGCAGTGCGGCCGCCGACCGCGGTGTCCAGGAGGCTTTCGGGCTCTGGGATTTCCTCCGGCGGCAGTGGCTCTACGCAGTCACGGGCTTCAGCCCGGTCGCCTGGCTTCTGGTTCTTGGATGGATAGCCGGCCTGGGGCGAGGCAGGGAATGGCCTCTCCTGACTGCTCTGGCGGTCTTCGGGTTGACGAACGTCGTGGGGTTCAAGCAGGCGGCATTCGTTCACATCTACTACCAGTTCTTCCTTTCGCCATTCGTTGGTCTGGCCGCGGGATTTGCGCGAGCGGGGCTCTGGCGGAGGAAAAGGGGGTTGCTCTGGCCGGCCCTGGCGGTGTGCCTTGCGGTGGCTATGGCGGGCGACTGCGCCTGGCGGCTGGCCAGGATTCACCGCGCTGTCTTCTACATCGAGGAACTTGAGGTCGCCGAGGCCATTCGAAAGGCAACGAAGCCGACGGACAGGTTGCTGGTCGTCTGGAACCACCACTCGACCTTCCGCCAGCTGACCTACTACTCGGACCGCGACGTGGTGGTCGTTCCGGACCGCCGCGCGGCCATCGAGGCGCTTGCAGGCGGGAGGTTCGACCGTGTGGTGGAGGTTGACGGTGGGGTCCGGTTGACGGAGGCGAGGGAGTGGGCTTCTAGGGGGCGGTCGGCACGGCCTCGAGGGCGGCCTGAATGATCTGGTCGGTGGAGATTCCCTCGGCCTCGCCCTCGAAGTTGAGGATCAGGCGGTGGCGGAGGGCGGGGAGGGCGAAGTGGCGAATGTCCTCGAAACTGACATTGTAGCGCCCGCTGAGGAGCGCGCGGACCTTGCCGGCCAGGACGAGCGCCTGGGCGCCGCGGGGGCTGGCGCCGTAGCGGACGAATCGCCTCGCCTCCTCCACTGCAAACTCCCCCTCGGGATGGGTCGCGAGGACCAACCGGGTTGCGTAGTCGCGGACGTGGGGCGCGGCGACCACCTGGCGGACCAGCCCCTGCCCCTCCAACACCTCCTCTCCCCCCATCACCTTTCCCACCGAGGGGCCGGAGGCCTCGGTCGTGCGCTCGAGGATGGTGTTGACCTCCTCCCGCGAGGAGTACCGCATCAGCAACTTGAAGAAGAACCGGTCGAGTTGGGCCTCCGGTAGCGGGTAGGTGCCTTCCATCTCGATCGGGTTCTGGGTGGCCAGGACGAAGAAGGGCCTGGGGAGGGGATGCGAGGCCCGGCCGACGGTTGCGGTGCGTTCCTGCATTGCCTCGAGGAGGGCGGACTGGGTTTTGGGTGTGGCGCGGTTGATCTCGTCGGCGAGGATGACGTTTGCGAAGACCGGCCCGGGCTCGAAGCGGAACGAGCGCCTGCCCGCCTCGTCCTCGGTGATGACGTTCGTGCCCACGATGTCGGCGGGCATCAGGTCCGGGGTGAACTGGATCCGCGAGAACGACAGGTCGAGGGCGGCGCTGAGAGTCCTGACCAGGAGGGTCTTCCCCAGGCCGGGGACCCCCTCGAGGAGGCAGTGGCCGTCGGCGAAGAGGGCGGTGAGCACGCCCTCGATGACCTCGCCGTGGCCGACGATGACCTGGCCGACCGCTTGACGGACCGCCTCGACCTTCTCGGCGAAGGCCGAGGCCCGGGTTTCCAGTTCCTGGGCCATGTTCGCTTTCCCGCCACATTTTAGGTGGGGGCGGGGCGCGGAGTCAAGGAGCCGAGGGGAAAAGAAGTCTCGGGGTAGTCGGCGGTTAGACCGCACGGGTGCCATGGCGGACCTTTGACAGCGTTCCGGACCTGGCCTATATTCCAACTGGGGCCGTAGAGATGGTCCGTCCCGGGTGCGCGAGAAGGGAAGCGGGCGAGACATGGACCTGGTTCGCAAGGACGACCGCCCCGTCGGGGAAATCCTCCGCGAGGTCGCGAAGGTCAAGGACGAGGAGGTCGCGCGCGCTGCCCAGGTGGCCCAGGCGACCGGGAAGCGCATCGGGGAGGTGCTCGAGAAGGCGGGCGCGATCACCCCCGAGGAGAAGCAACGCAGCCTCGGCAAGCAGTGGGGAATCCCGTTCGTTGACCTCCGCGACTACGCCTTCAGCGAAAAGGCCATCAAGAGCGTCCCCGACTACCTCCTCAAGGAACACAAGGTCATCCCCCTCCAACTGAAGGGCAACACCCTCGTCCTGGCGATCACCGACCCCCTGAACGTCCGCGCGATAGACGAGATCCGGCTGACGACCGGCTTCGAGGTCCAGCCGATGATCGCGGTCGAGGAGGAGGTGATCAAGGCGCTGGACCGCTACCTCGCCTTCGGCCCGACGGACGTGACCGGCATGGTCGAGAGCGCGGCGAAAGAGGCCGAGGCCATCGAGGTGGACGAGGCGTCGCTGCCCGACGACGGCACCGAGGACCTGCGGATAAGCGAGGACGAGCCGGTGATCGTCCGCCTGGTGAGCCTCATCCTCGCGGGTGGGATCAGCAGCGGGGCCAGCGACATCCACATCCAGCCCGAAGAGAAACAACTGCGGGTGCGCTATCGCATTGACGGCGTTCTCCAGGACGCGCCGCCCCACTCCTGGCGCTACGGCCGCGCGATCACCGCCAGGCTGAAGGTGATGGCGCGGATGGACATCGCCGAGCGACGCCGCCCCCAGGACGGCCGCATCTCGTTCAACTCGAACGGCAAGCGCTACGACCTGCGTGTCTCGAGCCTGCCTAGCATCTACGGCGAGAAGATCGTCCTGCGAATCGCCGAACAGACCGGCGCCCAGGTCGGCCTCCATAAACTCGGCTTCGCCGAAGACCAACTCAAGCGCTTCGAGGAGGTCATCACCAGGCCGTACGGCATGATACTCGTCACAGGACCCACGGGCTCGGGAAAAACCACCACCCTCTACTCCGTCCTCAACCGCCTCAATGCCCCCGAGAAAAACATCATCACGGTCGAGGACCCGGTGGAGCGACGGATTGCGGGGATCACCCAGTGCGAGGTCGGTTCGACGAACCGCTCGCCGCTGACCTTCGCCAGCGCGCTCCGCACCGTCCTGCGCCAGGACCCCGACATCGTGATGGTCGGCGAGATTCGCGACCACGACACCGCGCTCATCGCCACCGAGGCATCCCTGACCGGCCACCTGGTGCTCAGCACCCTCCACACCAACGACGCCCCCGGCGCGCCCCCGCGCCTCCTCGACATGGGCATCGAACCCTTCCTCGTCTCCTCCTCTCTCATCGGGGTTCTCGCCCAGCGACTCGTGCGCGTGCTCTGCCCCAGGTGCAAGGAGGCGTACGAACTTCCCCCCGAATCCCTCGAACGCCTCCAGATTCCGGTTGGCGACATCGAAGGCCCGATCACCGCATACAAACCGCGCGGGTGTCCCGCCTGCAACAACCAGGGCTACAAGGGCAGGATCGGGGTCTTCGAACTCCTGGTGGTGACGGACGAAATCCGCAAACTGATCCTCGAGCGGGCCGCCGCCCGCGAGATCGCCGAGGTGGCGAAGAAACAGGGCATGGTCACCATGCTCGAGGACGCCATCTCGAAAGTCCTCCAGGGCATCACCTCGATGCACGAGGCCCTCCGCGTGATTGACTTCGGCTGAGGCGCGCGGTGGACGGGGTGGACGGGGTGGACGGTTGTGCCTGGGAGGGTTGGGCGAAGCGACGGAACCCCACAACCGGCGGGGAGGCGCCCTCGGGGGCTCAGTGCTCCCCTGCCCTGTCGGCCAGGCGGCTGAGCGCCCGGGAATAGACCTGGAAGTCCCGCGCGCCGAAGAGCACCATCCGCACCTCGTCGAAGTCGCCCTTGGGCACTTCCTCGATGATGGTCGAGAGCGCGATTCGTGCCGCGCGCTCGATTGGGAAGCCGTAGGCGCCCGTGCTGATGCTCGGGAAGGCCACGGTGCGGCAGCCCTTCTCGGCGGCCACACGGAGGCTGGAGCGGTAGGCCGAAGCGAGGGTCTGGTCCTCGTTGGCCGAGCCCTCGCGCCAGATCGGCCCGACGGTGTGGATGACGAACTTCGCGGGCATGCGCCCCGCGGTAGTCGCCACGGCCTGGCCGGCGGGCAGGCGGCCCTGGCGGGCCACGACCTGCTTGCACTCCTCGAGGATGGCCGGGCCGCCGGCGCGGTGGATGGCGCCGTCAACCCCGCCGCCGCCCATCAGCGACGAGTTCGCGGCGTTGACCACAGCGTCCACTTCCTGGACCGTGATGTCGCCCCGGACGAGCCGCAGGGTCGTCTTCCCCACCTTCATCTCGGTCATCGCTTGGCTCCTTCGTCCTCGGGTCGGTTGCCTCAGCGGGCCGGCAGGCGCACGGTGAACTGGGCGGGCCTGCCGCGCGCCAGGTGGACCTCGGCCGTCCCTCTCTTACCCCTGGCCTCGGCGGTGATGCGGTAGCGGCCGAAGAAGCCCCTGAAGGCGAAGCGGCCGCGCGCATCGCTCGAACCCTCCGCGCTCGTGTGCCAGGTCTCGTGGATGAGTTTCCTGAGGGCGAGATAGACGGGCTTTGGCGACATGTCGGCCCTCAGCATCCCCCCGCCGCGAAGCCACGAGCCGTCGTCGCAGAGGTCCCACCACGTGATGGCAACGACCGCCGGGTGGCCGAAACACACCGTGTAGAACTTCGTGGCGTAGTCGGCCTGGGCGGCCTCGTCCCACCTCCCCACGATGTGGGAGCCGGTGATCGGCTGGCCGGCGGAGGTCGGGGTGAACTCGGTTATGTGGAGGTCCTTGCCGAGGGTGGCGTAGTGGTCGAGGATGCGCTGGACCTGGTCGAGGGGGAAGCGCATGGTGCGCGGCTCGTGGGCCTGGATGCCGATCCCCTCGAACGGCACCCCGTTGGCTATCGCCCCCCTCAGCAGGGCGAAGAACGGCGGATAGCCGTCGGCCATCACGTGGTAGTCGTTGACGATGAGGTAGGCATTGGGGTCGGCCTCGCGGGCCCAGCGATAAGGCTCGTCTATCTTGAGCGAACGCAGGTGGGACGGCTCGTTGACCACCTCCCAGAACTCGATCTTGCCGCCGTAGCGGCGGATTATCTCCTGGACGCGCTTTTTCTGGACCTCTGGCGGGGGTTGCTTGTTGCCGGCCCACCGCGGGATGCCGGCCCTGTGGGCCCAAAGGAGCGGGTGCCCCTTCATTCTGATGCCGTGGCCCTGGCACCAGGCGACCACCTTGTCCGTGTAGTCGTAGAGGGGTTTGCCGCGCTCCGGCTCGTACCACCGCCAGTAGAAAGCCACGGTGGCGTAGTTGAATAACTCGCTGAACCGCCGCTTGTATGCCTTGTTCCTTGCCTGGTCGCCGTAGCGGTCGAAGCGGTAGATGTTGCAGCCGAAGAGGAAGTCGTGGGAGAGTTGTTCGAGGGCCACCGAGGCTCCCTCGACGGGTTTGCCGTCGGGGTCGAGGACGACCACTGTCGCCTCGCCCTTGCGGTGGCGTTCGATGGCCTCGCGTGCTTTTGCCAGGGCCTGATCCTCGCGGCGTTGGGCCTCCATTGCGGCCTCCTCCTGGCTGGCGAGCGTGGGGGACGGAGAGCCGGCGGGCGGCTCGACGATGATCGCGTCGAGGTAGAGATTGCGGTCCTCGCGGCCGGTGTAGGCGTCGTTGACGAATGCCACGGAGAGGCGGTGTGGCCCTGCTTCGGCCTGGACGGAGAAGCGGTAGTCGGCGAAGTCCTTTCTTGCGACGGTGGCCTTGCCCACGGCCTGGCCGTCGAGGAGGAGGACCATGACGGGCCAGGCCCCCCGCGCGGGGCTCCCGGCCGCGCGGACGACCACGCGATACTTGCCGCCGGCCGGGAGGCTGACGAAATCGCCGACCTGGCCGTTGCTGAAGAGGTTCCAGCCGCCCCGGGTAGGCGCGCCGACGGTTCGGATGCGCGCCTTCTCGGCCTCGATGGTCAGAGTGGCCGCGAACGACTGCGCCACGAGCCAGCACGACGCCAACGCTATCTTCTTCAACGTTCTCGCTCCTTCACACCCCAGGGAGATTGTCCGCCCGGGCCGCCGCGGTGTCAAGGCCCGGCCAACCAGGCGGGACCCGAAGGCGCTGGCGCCCACCTCTTTGGGAAGAAGACCCGCTTCAATGCGGGGCGAGAGTGTTGCCGACTGTCTCGAGGCGGGGATCAGTCGTCGGGGCCGGGTGGAATGTCGAAGGCTTCGAGGAAGCGCTTCCAGCCGAACTGCTTCATGGCCCAGAAGCCCAGGCGGATGTCGCGGGGGCCGCCCGGCCCGTGGTAGCGGACGATGCAGCGGGTGGGGTCCACGTAGCGGAGCTCGAGGGCGGGGTGTCGCCGCACGGCGGCGATGAACTCCTCTGGTGAGAACGACACAGCTCCGGTGGCTGCCGACTGCCGGGGGGCGTCTCGTCCTGCGGTGGCGCGACCCTGGTGTTGCGTCATTCCCGGGCTCCGATCTTTGCCATGGCGAGTGGCCCTCGACGGTCGTGCCCTCGTTGCGTCTCCCTCTACTTATTATAAATAATTCTGAATTAGTTTTTGCGCAAGTGGGGGGAGTTTGATCCAGTCGCGGATCTCGTAGCGGTTGCCGTCAACGTCCTTGATCACCAGGCGCCGACGGCCCATTCGGCGGATGTTCTGGCGGACGTGTCGGACCTCGAACTTCCGCGGCCCGCGATTGGTCTCGGCCTCCCAGATGACCACGTTGAGTTCCTCGCGGACATCGAGGACGTCGGTGATGCGTGGCATGAAGTAGGAGCGTTCGAGTTCCTCGCGGATGAGCCGCTGGGAATCTGGGTCGAGGCCGCGGATGTCGTCGAGAAGGCCGACCTCGACGCCCTCCTCGTCGCGGATCGAGACCATCCTGGCGGGACTCGTCAGGGGGAATGAGGACATTATGCTCCCCACCGGCTGGCTCTCGCCTCCGCGGTGGAGGATCACCGTGCCGTCGGCGTCGCGGCTGAACTTCACCGTCTCGGCACGAATGATGACCAGTTCCTGTTGGGGCAATGGAGGCTCCTCATGGCTAGCCGGCGGCCAGCGCCTCGGTGGCGAAGTCGGTCTGGATTTTCACCAGGTTAGCATAAACGCCGTCGGGGCGTCGCATCAGTTCCTCGTGGGTGCCTTCCTCGATGATCTCCCCATTCTCGAGGACGACCAGCCTGTCGGCGTTCCGCAGGGTCGAGAGGCGGTGTGCGATGGCCACGGTCGTGCGGCCGCGGACCAGGCGGTCGAGGGCCTCCTGGATGGTGGCCTCGGTGGCGGTGTCCACGGCGGATGTGGCCTCGTCGAGGATGAGGATAGCGGGGTCTTTGAGGATGGCGCGCGCGATCGAGACCCGCTGCTTCTCCCCACCCGAGAGCATGACCCCGCGCTCGCCGACCTCGCTGTCGTAGCCGTCGGGGAGGTTCATGATGAAGTCGTGCGCGTTAGCCGCCTTGGCCGCGCGGATGATCTCTTCCTCCGTGGCATCCGGCCTGCCGTAGGCGATGTTCTCCTTGATCGTCCCCGCGAACAGGAACGAGTCCTGAAG
>CAYYCI010000138.1:0-8543 GCA_964470215.1 uncultured Planctomycetota bacterium | reverse complement strand
TGTGGGCTTTGGCACGCTTTTGTGCACCGTGGGTTCCTGATGCAGGCGAGAAGGAAAAGAATGCTTTGCGGAAAGGATGTAAAGCGTTCGGCCTCCGGCGCTTGACAGCCATATGGGGCGCGGTATAATCGCTAACGTAGGGATAAGTGCGCCTGGCGGGCGAGTCCCTCCTGTCCCCCCGGCCAAGGGCCTTCGAGAGCATCTGGCGAGATGGCAGAGGTAGCCCTGGACCACGTGACGAAAATCTTCCCCGGCAACGTGGTCGCGGTCCGCGACGCCACGCTCCAGGTCAAGGACCTCGAGCTGATGGTCCTCGTCGGGCCGTCCGGCTGTGGGAAATCCACCACGCTGCGAATGGTGGCCGGCCTGGAGGAGATCACCGAGGGGACCATCTCGATAGCCGGCCGGGTGGTCAACGACGTTCCGCCCAAGGACCGCGACATTGCGATGGTCTTCCAGAACTACGCGCTCTATCCCCACATGACCGTCTATAACAACATGGCGTTCGGGCTGAAACTCCGCCGCTACCGCAAAAGTGTGATCGAGCGTCGGGTGCGCGAGGCGGCGCAGATTCTCGGGATCGAGGGCCTCCTGGACCGCAAGCCCAAGGCCCTCTCCGGCGGCCAGCGCCAGCGGGTGGCCGTCGGGCGGGCAATCGTCAGGAAGCCTTCGGTCTTCCTCTTCGACGAGCCGCTCTCGAACCTCGACGCCAAACTCCGCGTGGAGATGCGGGCCGAACTGAACAAACTCCATCGCAAGCTCGAGACGACCATGATCTACGTCACCCACGACCAGGTGGAGGCGATGACACTGGGGGACCGCATCGCGGTCATGCGCGACGGCACGCTCCAACAGGTGGCCCCGCCCCTCGAGATCTACGAGCGGCCCGTGAACAAGTTCGTGGCCGGCTTCATCGGGACCCCGCCCATGAACTTCCTGGAAGGCCAGATAGTGGCGACCGACGGGCGGCTGCACTTCGACGAGGGAACGTGTCGGCTGCCGCTCCCCAGGTCCTTCGAGAAGGCCCTCGAGGGCATGGTGGGCCGGCGCGCAACGCTGGGCCTCCGCCCCGAACTCCTCGAGCCCGCGCAGCCAGGCGCCGAGGGCGACGGGGCGCGCTTCAGGGCAACCGTCAACGTGGTCGAGCCCCTGGGCGACGAGATGCTCGTGTACCTTTCAACCGGAAAACACGACCTGATAGCCAAGGTCGACTCGCACCACAGGCTCGAGGTCGGGGAAGAGGTCGAGGTCAGCGCCCAGATGGACCGCAGCCACGTCTTCGACCAGCAGAGCGAGAAGAACTTGACGGCAAGCACACACGAGGCCTGAAGGAAAGGCGACGAACGCCTGCCCGGCTAGCGAGCAGGTTCGTCCTCGAGTGGGAAGGCCTCCCACTCTTTTTCTTACCGCTCGCCTTTCCTGCGAGGAGTAGGAATTGAACGGCGACCTATTGAGATTGGTGGACAGCATCCACCGCGACAAGGACATTGACAAGGAGATCATCTTCGATGCCCTCGAGGATGCTCTCCTCTCAGCCGCGCGGAAGTACTACGGCCCGAAAGCCGACCTGGCCGTGTTCGTCGACCGCGAGACCGGCGAAATCCAGGCATTCGACGGCAACGAGCAGATCAACCCGGTGGATGTCGGCCGCATCGCCGCTCAGACGGCCAAGCAGGTGATCATGCAGAAAATCCGCGACGCCGAGCAGGACGCCATCTACCGCGACTACTCGGCACGCGTCCGCCAGATCGTCAGCGGAACCATACAACGCTTCGAGGGCTCGTCCCTGATCGTCAACCTCGGCCGCACCGAGGGCATCCTCCCCCGAAGCGAACAGGTCCCCGAGGAGAACTATCGCGTCGGCGACCGCATCCGATGCCTCCTCCTGGAGGTCAACAGGGTCGGCAGCCGGGTCCGCCTGGTCCTCTCTCGCGCCCACACCGACTTCATCCGCCGCCTCTTCGAACTGGAGGTCCCCGAGATAGGCGAGCGGATCATCGAGATCATGGCCATCGCCCGCGAACCCGGCTACCGCACGAAGGTCGCCGTGGCCAGCGCCGACTCCAAGGTGGATTGCGTCGGCGCCTGCGTCGGCGTCCGTGGCTCGAGGATCAAGAACATCGTCGCCGAACTCAACGACGAGAAGATTGATATCGTCCGCTGGAGCGACTCCCGCGACGTCTTCATCGCCAACGCCCTCAAGCCCGCCCAGGTGCGCGACGTCGTCGTCCTCAACGAGTTCAACCGGGCGCGGGTCATCGTGCCCGAGGAAGAACTCTCGCTGGCCATCGGCAAGCGAGGCCGAAACGTCCGACTGGCCGCCAAGCTCTGCGACTGCGACATAGACATCCTCAGCGAGGCCGAGGCCGAACGCGAACTCCAGGACATGCTCGAGGCATTCGAGGGCCTCGAGGGCCTCCCGGACCGCTTCCCACAGCGCCTCTTCCAGATGGGCTACTCGGTCGAGGACATCGCCGAGGGAGCGACCGCGTGGCGCGAACGGTTCGATCTCCCTGCGGAATTGACCGCCCAGGTGATCGAGCGCGCCATCGAGGGCGCCGAGCGAATCGCCGCCGCAAGAGAGGCCGCCGAAGCCGCCGAAGCCGAGGCCCAGGCCGCCGAAGAGGCCGCTGAGGCACAAGCACAACAAGAGGCCGAAGCCACCAAGGAGACCGCCGGGGCACAAACCCAGGAGCCAGAAGCCACAGAGGAACCCGGCGAGGCATTGGAGCGGGAGGCTCCCGCAGCCGAGGGCGAGGGGCAGGAGCCGAGCGCCGAGGCAACCGACCAGGCCGACGCCGAGGAACCGGCCGCCGAGGCGCCCGAGCAATCCGCTTCTCCCGAGGAGGAGCCGCCTGGCGAAGAAGCCGAAGACCAGAGCAAGGAAGCCGATGATGCGGCGCCCGAAGACGCCGAGGAACCACACGATTGACCTTTAGCCCTCAGAAGGGGCGAGGAGCGCTAGATTGCGAATACGTCTCTACACCCTCGCTAAAGAACTAGGCGTGGCAAACAAGGACCTGGTCGCCCGGTGCAAGGAGATGGGCCTGGCGGTCAAGACCCACTCCAGCACCATCAGCGAGGAGGAGGCGGCCCGGGTCCGCGCCGCCTACGGCAAGGCTCCCGCCCCACCCCAAGCGCCCCCCGAGGCTCCTCCAAGGGAGGCCCCGCCCGAGCCGGAGGCCGCTGCCAAGGCCGAAGCCCCTCCGAAACCAGAGGCCGAGCCAAAGCCGCCCAAGGAGGAAGAGCGCCGCGGCGCCGAGATAATCGGCAGGATCGAACTGCCCGAACAGGAGCGCTACGTCCGCGAGTACGGCCCGCGCGTCCGCGTCAAGGAGCGGCGTCGCCCGCGCGGGGCCGAGCGCCGGCGCACCCGGCGCCTGACCGGACGCCGCACTGCCACCACGAGTCGCCCGAGCCAGGTCGGGCCGCTAATTGCCGAGCGCCCCTCGAAGGTCTCAGTCGAGTTCCCCGTGACCGTCCGCAGTCTCTCCCAGGCCAGCGGCATCCGCATCAACGAGATCATGCGGAACCTCCTGGCCAAGGGCCTGATGGTCAGGGTCAACGACCCGCTCGGCGAGGACGTCGTGGCCATGCTCAGCGGCGAACTGGGCATCGAGGTCGAGATCAAGCGAGAGCGAGACCTCGAGGCCGAACTCGCCGAACTCATCTCCAGCCCCGACAAGCCGGAAGACCTCCAGCCCCGGGCACCCGTCGTCGCCCTCCTCGGCCACGTGGACCACGGCAAGACCTCGCTCCTGGACGCCATACGCCAGACCAAGGTCGCCGCCGGCGAGGCCGGCGGAATCACCCAACACATCGGAGCCTACGTGGTCGAGCACGACGGCCACAAGGTCGTCTTCCTCGACACCCCCGGCCACGAGGCGTTCACCGCCATGCGGGCGCGCGGCGCGCAGGTGACCGACATCGTCGTCCTGGTCGTGGCCGCCGACGACGGGGTCATGCCCCAGACCGAGGAGGCGATAAACCACGCGCGGGCGGCGGGAGTGGACATCGTCGTTGCGATCAACAAGTGCGACCTCCCGGCCGCCAACCCCCAGCGGGTCATGCAGCAATTGGCCCAGCACGACCTCCTCCCCGCCAAGTGGGGCGGCCAGGTCGAGGTCGTCGAGGTCTCCGCCTTGACAAAACAGGGCCTCGACGACCTGATCGAAACCCTCGCCCTCCAGGCCGAAATCCTCGAGCTGAAAGCCAACCCCGACAAGCCCGCACGCGGCGTCGTCCTCGAGGCCGCGCTCTCCGAGGGACGCGGCGCCGTCGCCACCGTCCTCGTCCAGGAAGGAACCCTCCGAAAGGGCGACGTCTTCGTCTGTGGCCAGGCCTACGGTCGCGTGCGGAGCCTCCGCGACCACCGCGGAAAGGAACTCCCACAGGCCGGGCCATCCACCCCCGTCGAGGTCTCCGGCCTGTCCTGCGTGCCGCAGGCGGGGGAGAAGTTCATCGTCCTCGACGACCTCGACAAGGCCCGCCAGATCGCCGAGGCCCGCCAACACGCCGCCCGCGAGGAGAGCATCGCCGAACGCGAACACGTCACGCTCGAGAACCTCTTCGCCACCCTCGAGGCCGGCGAGCAGAAGGAACTCCGCCTCATCCTCAAGGCCGACGTCCACGGCTCGCTCGAGGTCGTCAAGAAGTCGGTCACCGACCTCTCAACTGAGGAGATCCGCGTCAACGTCCTCCACGCGGCTGTCGGCGGGATCAACGACAGCGACGTGCTCCTGGCCGATGCCTCGGACGCGATCGTCATCGGCTTCAACGTGGTGCCCGATCCCTCGGCCCGGGCGCTGGCCGAGCAAAAGGGCGTGGACATTCGCCTCTACAACGTCATCTACCACCTCACCGACGAGGTCAGGGCGGCGCTCGAGAGCCGCCTCGAGCCGGAGCGCCGCGAACAGGTCGTCGGCCACGCCGAAGTCCGCCGAGTCTTCAGAATCTCACGCGTCGGGAACATCGCAGGCTGTTATGTGACCGACGGCCGCATCAGCCGCGACAACCTGGTGCGCGTCATCCGCGACAACGTCGTCGTCTACTCCTCCCGCATCGCCTCGCTCCGCCACCTCAAGGACGACGTCCGCGAGGTCCCAACCGGCATGGAGTGTGGCATCAAGGTCGCCGATTATAACGACATCAAGGAAGGCGACATCCTCGAGGCCTACGAGGTCGTCGAGATCAAGCGGACGCTCTGAGCGCGAGACCGATGGAAGAGAAGCGAACCATTCTGGTAGTGGACGACAACGCCGATGCGCGCGCCGCGCTCTCCGCACTCCTCGAGGACAACGGCTACCGCGTTGTCCAGGCCGCCGATGGCACCGACGCCGTCCACCTCGCCCGCGCCGAGGCCCCCGACTGCATCATCCTCGACCTGATGATGCCCGGGATGAGCGGCTTCCGAGTCTGCGAGGATCTGCGCGCGAATCCTCACCTCGAGCGCGTCCCCATTGTGGTTCTCACCGCCCGGAAGGACCAGCGCGACCGCTCCTACGCCCGGACCGTCGGGGCCGACGAGTTCCTGACCAAGCCGGTTCGCCCGGCCGCGCTCCTGGCCGCGGTGCGCAAGCATCTCGGCGGCGGCCCCAGGAGGCCCGCGCCAACCCTCGGCGCCCAGGCCATCCTCGTCATCACCACCGACCAGGCCTTCCTCCGCGGCCTCGCCTCCGCGCTGGACGCCCACGCCTTCCTCCGCAGGGACGGCCCCCGCTACGAACTCGTCGAAGCCCACGGCCTCGGCGATGCGCTCGCCATCATCGCAAAAGCCACACCAGCCGCCATCGTCGTGGACGCGCGAGCACGCAACGAAGGCGCCGACCGCGTCGTCAGAAAACTCAAGACAACTCCGGACCACAAGGCCATCCCACTGGTCGTCGTGCGACACCAGAACGCCGACGACATCAAGTTTGCCTGGGCCAACGCGCGCCTGGCCGGCCGGCCCGACCCCAAGGCAGTGATAAGGGCACTCCTCGGCCTCATCGAAAATTGATACCCCCTCCCAGGAACCCCTGCCATGACCGTCGGAACGCTTGAGATAAAACTCCTGGTGCGACAATCGCGCTCGCTGAAGGACAAGCGGCGCGTCGTCCGAAGCCTCAAAGACCGAATACGAAACCGCCACAACGTCTCGATCGCAGAAGTCGGCGCACTCCAGAGCCGGCAACAAGCCGTCCTGGGCGTCGCAATGGTCGGCAACGACCCCCAGTACATTGACGCCGCGCTAGCGAAGGTCATCGAGATCGTCAGGTTCGACCGCTCGGCCGAATTGCTCGACTACGAACTGGAGATCTTCTGATGGCGAACCGACGCGCCGCCAGAGTGGCAAAGCGCATCCAACAACACGCCAGTTACCTCATCCTCTACGAACTCCGCGACCCCAGGCTCGAGAACATCACCGTCACCAGGGCCGAGGTCTCCGACGACCTCCGCCACGCCACCGTCTACTACTCCGTCCTCGGCACCGAGGGAAAGCGCCGCGCCGCACAACACGGCCTCGAGAGCGCAAGGGGCCTCATCCGCTCCCGCATCGCCCGTAGCCTCAAACTCCGCGAGGCACCCGAAATCCGATTCAAGTTCGACCAATCAATCGAACGCGCTATCGAGGTCTCCAAACTCCTCGACAAGGTCGCCGCCGAACTCCGCCAGAAAGAAGCCCCCCAAGAGCCAACCGACGACCAAGCACCTCGGGAAGAACCCGGGTAAGACCCTCCGCGAGAATCGCCACAGACCCACACGGACGGACGCGGAGACATCCGCTGAGCCCGATGCCTCCTCGGGCGGGGCGGTTCGGTCTCACTCGAAGGCGGCTTCGATCCGAGCGAGCCCCACGCCCAGAACCCCTCGCGCAATCGCATCGAGCTCCCCGCGCGGCCCGACGAAGTGGAATGTGCGGTGGATGTGGCGAAGCGACTGTCCCGGGGCGAGCGCCGCGGCCGGCGACGAACTCTCAATCTCGTAGAACGGCCCCATCGGCTTCTTGCCAGGAGCCGGCGGGCCGTCGTTGTAACTATTCACCACGTCGCCGGCATAAGGGTGCTCCTGGATCTCCCACATCGAGTTCACGTAGTCGGTCACGCCCTCCGGCTTGTCATACTGGGCGATGGTCAACACCCCGTTGGTGCCGTCGTAACTGCCCAGCACCGCTCGCGCCCGCCTGGGGCCAAGCCCGATCTTGCTGCGGTGGCGCCCGTCACACTTGAAATAGATCATCCCCCTCTCGACCTTCAGGCGCTCCGGCGGCACCCTGCCGAAGTAGGCGTCGTTGACGATCGGCCCGAGGTCCTCGACCGGCCCCTCCTTGTAGGGCACGACCACCACGGTCCGCGGCGAGGGCCTATACATGCACAGAATCCAGATTGACAGCAGGCCCGTCTCTTTCCGCCAGGGCTTCTTCCCAGTGTTAGTGATGCGGTTGTCGCTCTCGTAGGCCACGAGCCTCACCCCCGGCCCCGGCCTCACCCCCAGCAAGTCCTTGACCGCCTCGGGGCCCAGGAGGCGGATGGTGCGGTCGGCCACGAGGTCGAAGCGCGTGCCCGAGTAGTTGACCAACGACATCTTCCGTCGGAACGTCGCGCTGCGCTGGGTGCGGCTCACCAGTTCCCACGGCCCCCAGTCAATCGGCTCGGGGGTCTGCCAGTGTGCGAGGTCGAACGGGTCGCCTTTCTTGAAAAAGATCGCGAACTGCCCACCTTCCGGCCCCAGCCAGAACCGGTCCTCGCCCCCGAAGGGGTTCATCCCGCGCTTGCGCTCGCCCGAGGCGATCAGTTCGCGGTTCAGCCACCCGAAACTCAGCCCCCCGGGGCCGGTCGCCGTGCTCGTCATCACCCGGCCCTGGTATTGCGGCACCACCGCCACCTGCGCCTCCCCGTCCCTCAGGACGAATGCGTCGCTGTGGGCCTTGAGAAAGCGCACGTCGTCCTCGAAGGCCCCTGGGCGTCTGACCAACCCCAGCCGCCCGCAACCGAACGCCACCATAGCCACCAGCACCGCTAACCGTCTGCTCATCGTCCTTGCCTCCTCCGAATGACGGCTTGGCCCATAGTCAAGCGCAAAGCCCGGCCGTGTTCAAGCCCATCTGCCTGAAAACCCGGGCACGGCGGCCCTTCTCACCCCCGACCCGCCCCACGGGCATAGTGGACGGGCTGGACATTGTGGACAAGGCGTCGGTGCCATATCCATGAGCAAACCCGGGATGGCAGCGCGCCGGGGCGTGCACGCTTTTTTGCACCGCAATCAATTCCCCGGCGAGAACCAAAACCATGTCTTGGCCGCCAGCCAACCCCGACCCGCCGTCCCGAAGCTCCACGTGCCCAACGCTTTACGTTCTCCTGACAAAGCATTCTTTCCCTTCTCGCCTGCACTAGGAACCCACGGTGCACAAAAGCGTGCCAAAGCCCACACGCCCAACTCTACTTCGAGTCCAACCACGGGCTTCCTCCGTGCTCTCGCGCTTCCCACGCCCCCTCCCTGCTTTTGGTGGCACAGGCTTTCCAGCCTCGGATGTAATCTCCTCGGTGGCACAGGCTTTCCAGCCT
>CAYYCI010000137.1:0-8574 GCA_964470215.1 uncultured Planctomycetota bacterium | reverse complement strand
CCCACCCGCCGCCGATGGGGTTATCGAGAACCCCATAATCAGGGGCCACACTCCGAGCCGGCGGGCAAGTTGGCAAGGTTGTGGGGGTCTGGTATAATCTTGGAAAGTTGCGGCGGGAGCCGCAGGCGGCGCGTCGGTCGTGGTCGAGACCACCCAGTCATGCTCAGAATCCTCCATCGCTACGTGCTCTGGGAGCTCGTCAGGAACTTCGCCACGAGTTTCGGCGCCTTGGTGGCCATTGTGTTGGTGGGCGCCGTTTACAAGCCCCTGCGCCACGGCGTTGGCTTCGGCGAACTGGCGCAATTTCTCCCCTACTTGTTGCCCTACCTGTATGCGTGGGTGATCCCTGCGGCGGCGCTGGCCTCCTGTGTGATGACGTACGGGCGGCTGGCCGCGGACAACGAGCTGACGGCGATAAGCGCCAGCGGGGTGCCGCTGTGGCACGTTTGCTACCCGGCTTTCGCCCTCGCCCTGGTCCTCACCCTGGTTGCCGTTCCGCTCAACGACTGGCTGATCCCCCATTCACGGGTGGTGCGCGAGCGGGAGATCCGCGAACTGGTCCTGAAGGAGCCGTTCCGGGTAGGAGGGCTTGCGGGCCAGTTCACCACCAAGATCGGGCCTTACAAGGTGTACGTCGAGGAGGTTCGGGGCAAGGACCTGCGCAATGTGGTCGTCATCGCGCCGAAGTCCGCCACCCTGAGCAACAGGGACGACAGGCGCTCTGGGGGCGGTAATGCGTCGGACCAGCAGGCGGGTGAGGGGGAGATCAGCGTTTACCGCGCCGAGCAGGCCACCTACTCGATAAGCGCCGACGGGCGCTCCCTTGAGATCGAACTCAAGGACGCCCGTTGCACGATCGTCACCCCCGGCAAGCGCGCCCTGCGCTGGTTCGACCTGACGGCTGGCGAACAGAAGATTCCCATCCCGGTGGAAGACATCGAGGACGTCAACCTGGAGCGGCGCTCGAACCTGCCGACCTCGGAGCTGCTGCGCCGGATAGCGGTCCTGCGCCGCAGCCGGGCGGCCGGTGGGGCGGGCAGGGCCGCGCGGGTGGTGTTGGCGAAACTCCAGACGGAGGTGCGCCTGCGCGAAGCCCTGGCCTTTGCCTCTCTTTCGCTGTGCCTGGTGGGGATTCCGTTGGGGATGGTGATCCGCCGCCACAGCCGCCTGGCCTCGTTCGCGGTTGCCGTAGTGGTGTTCCTGGTGTTGTACGCCATGATAGCCGGAGGCACCGGCCTGGCCGAGGACGGGCGTCTGCCGGCGCGGCTGGCGCTCTGGACGCCCGACGCGCTGGTGGGCCTCGGCGGGGTTGCGATGATGGCGGCGCGCTTCCGACGCTGACCCCTGGAGAGATGCAGTGGCCGTCCGACGGCTCGACCGCTACATCCTGGCCTTCTTCCTCTGGCACTTCGCAGTGTGCCTGTTCGCGGTCATCGCGCTCTACGTGGTCATTGACACCTTTGCCCGTCTGGACGAGTTCGCCGAGCAGGGGAGTTTCTGGACGCAGTTGCGCTGGGTCGTCCGCTACCACGCCTACCAGATTCCGGTGCTCCTCGGCCAGTTCCTGCCGGTGGTGACGCTACTTGCCGCCTTGATCTCTCTTGCGCGGCTGGCTCGTAATAACGAACTTAACGCCATCAAGGCCGCCGGGGTGAGCATCCAGCGGACCATCTGTCCGGTCCTCGTCGCGAGCCTGGTCATCGGCCTCCTCGGCGCACTCAACCAGGAGCTCCTCGTCCCATCGCTCGAGCACGGCATCCTGGACACCCGCATCGCGCTAAAGGTGAAGGGCGAGGACGTCTACGACGACCTGTTCGTCTACGATAGCGAGAAGGACGTTACCGTGTGGGTGCGTTTTCTCGAGGCCGGGGTGCCTGGCTACGAGTTGTCTGACGTGGCGGTGGTGGGGCGGAACGGCTCGGAGGGGCAGCCGCTCATTCGCGGCGCCCAGGGCATCTGGGTGGACCGATGGTTGTTCATCTGGGGTGGGCACAAGGAGGGCCCCGACGGCAAGTGGAGCGCCCACACCAGCACTGCTTTGACCACGGAAGAACACTCCAGGAACTTCACGCCTGGCGGCTCGCGGGGCGCGGACGGCTCGGGGTCGGGCGCATTCGCCATCCCGGCCCAGCGCGGCGAGAAGCCGGTCAAGGTGCGCTTCAGCCACTACACCTACCGCGCCCGAACCTATCTATTACGCGACGGCCAGTTGACCGGGGCTGTGAAGAACGGCTCCTCGCCTGCCCCGACCTACATCCGGGCCGCCGTTTGGCACAATGGCCGCTGGGTGGGCTACGCCGAGAGTTTTCGCCAGGGCAGCCCGCGGAAGCGCGAGGAGGTGGTTTACGACGGCGCGCCGCTGCCCCTGAGCGCCACCCCGGCCGAATTGAAGAAAGGCACGACAGACCCGATGCTCAAGCGCTTCGGGGAGTTGCTCCGGCTGACGCGGCGGTTCCCGGCCCTTCGCCAGAAGTACCTCGTGGTTCTCCACGCCCGGGTGGCCTTTCCTCTTGCCTCGCTGGTGTTGCTCCTGGTGGCAATTCCCCTGCTCTTCCAACACGAGGGCGGCAAGAGCACCTGGGGCGGGATGGGCCTGGCGCTCCTGGTGAGCCTTTGCTTCTATGCCCTCACTTACGCCCTCATGATCGTCGGGCAACAGCCCGCCGGGGCCTTCGCCAACGCGCCGGCCACCGCCGCGTGGCTGCCCGTTCTGCTGTTCGCGGCCAGCGGCGCAGTCCTGACCGCCAGAATGGACACCTGAGGGGGCGGGGATGCTCGACCTTGGCCAGTTCGCCTCCGCCCTGTTCTCCGACGCCTACCGCCGAATACTGGCCAGAGCGCCCGGAGTGGCCGAGCCCAAGCCCCTCTACACCCCTACCGTCCGCGAGCGCATCGTGCGGTGTGTGTGGTTCGACCAGACGCTCCGAGCCGACAAACTCCGCACAGAAGACGGGCGAAAACTGCGAGTCCTCTCCCCGGGGTGGTGGAACCTCGAGGCCGGCCCCGACTTCCGCAACGCCGCCCTCAGGTTCGCAAGCGGCCCCGTGGTCAAAGGCGACGTCGAGGTCCACATCCAGGCCAGCCTCTGGCGAACACACGGCCACCACCGCGACCCCGCCTACAACGGCGTGATCCTCCACGTCGTCCTGCGAAACGACCTCGGCTCCCCGACCGTCCAGACCGCAGCGGGCGCCGACGTCCCACAACTGGCCCTCGAGGCCTATCTGACCACCCCCATCCCCAAACTCGTCGAACGAATCGATCCGAGCGAGTATCCGGACGCCTCGCAGTCGAGCGCCGGGCCTTGCCACGAACTGCTGGCCCAGGGTGTGGTGACGATGGAGTGGCTCGGCGAGTTCCTCGGCCACGCGGGCGACCGGCGCATCGCGCTGAAGGCCCAGGCCCTCGCCGAGAGCGGCTCCGACGATGAACAACTCCTCTACGAGGCCATCGCCCAGGGCCTCGGCTACAAGCGCAACGGGGCGCCAGCCCGCGAACTCGCCCGACGCGTCACGCTCGCGACCATCAGGGAGAAGACCCGCCGCCGCGCCCACCGCCTCGAGGCCATCGAGGCCCTCCTCTTCGGCGGCGCGGGCCTCCTGCCCCCGCGGCGCATAGACGCCTGCTACGACGAGGCCGCCTGGGCACACGCCGAGAGGCTCCGCTCGGTCTGGGGGGAACTCGGCGGGGAGTTGGCCGACGTGGCGCTCGACCCCGACCAGTGGACCTTCGAGGGCACCCGCCCGTCGAACTTCCCGACCCGCCGCATCGCCGCCCTCGCCGTCCTGCTGGCGCGGCACCTCGAGCGCGGCCTGGCAGCCGCCGCGCGCCAGGCCATCGGCGCCCCCGCCCCCCTGAGCCCCCGCGAGGCCAGGCGGCGCCGCGCCGACCTCCTCGAGGTCTTCCTCTCGCTGCGGCATCCGTTCTGGGACACCCGCACCCACTTCCACGCCAGGCCCCTCGCGCGCGCGACGCGGCTGGTCGGGCAAGACAGAGCCCAGACCATCGTCATCAACGCCGTCTTTCCCGCCTTGCTCTACCAGGCCCGGCGCGGCGGCGACCGCGCCCTCGAGGAGCTCCTCCACCAACTCTACGTCGCCTGGCCGAAACTGCCGAGCACGCGCGTCACGCGCCAGATGGCGGCGCGGCTCTTCGGCCGGCCAGACTCCCAGGTCAAACTCCTTCGCAAGGCCCGCCAGCAGCAGGGCCTCTACCAACTCTACACGGACTTCTGCGACAGCGACCGCACCACCTGCGCCCAGTGTCCCCTCCTGCGCCTCCTGAAGGCCACCGCCAGGAATTGATCGCCCAGCACGACGCAGGGCGTGCCAAAGCCCACGCCCCGGGGGCGCTGCTCCACAGGGCTTCCTCACAGATGCGCACCCGAGACCTTGTCCACTATGTCCACCCCGTCCACCATGTCCGCGGCCGGGATCGGAGCGAGAAAGCCCGGGGGCAAGCGCCGTGACTACTTTGACAGGTTTTCCCTACTCGCTATCATATTTGGCGTGGCTAACCACGAGTGACCATACCGCATAGGCAGCCCTCAAGGAGGTCTGCGATGGGCATCTTCAAGGCCTACGATATCCGCGGTCTCTATCCCGAAGAACTCGACGAGGCCCTGGCCGAGAAGATCGGCCTGGCCGCGGGGAGCTTCTTCCCGGGAAAGACCATCGTCGTCGGGCGCGACATGCGCCGCTCCGGCCCAGCCCTCGCCGAAGCGATAATCCGAGGACTGACCCACGCAGGGAAAGACGTCGTGGACATCGGCGCCGTGACCACCCCGATGGTCACCTTCGCAGTGGCACGCTACGGCTACGACGGCGGCCTCATGGTCACCGCATCCCACAACCCCGCCAAGTACAACGGCATCAAACTCACCGCCAAGGGCGCCGAGCCAGTCAGTTACGACACGGGAATCAACGAGATCGAGGAAATGGTCACCTCCGGCAACCTCCCCCAGGCGCCGACCACGGGCTCCGTGACCTCCCGCGAGGTCCTCCCCGACTACCTCGAGCACCTGATGGGCGCCGCCGGCGACATCCGCGGCCTCAAGGTGGTCATTGACGCAGGGAATGGCATGGCCGGCATGCTCATGCCGCCGCTCTTCGAGAGGCTCGATTGCGAACTCGTCCCCCTCTACTTCGACCTCGACGGCTCCTTCCCCCACCACGAGGCGAACCCGCTGAAGCCGGAGAACATCGTGGACCTCCAGAAGAAGGTCGTCGAGGTGGGCGCGGACGTCGGGGTGGCATTCGACGGGGACGGCGACCGCGTGGCATTCGTGGACGAGCGCGGCGAGGCCATCTCCTGCGACCTGGTCACCGCGCTCATCGCCCGCGAGGTTCTGAGGACCAATCCCGGCGCCCACATCATCTACGACCTGCGCTCCTCGTGGGTCGTCCGCGAGGAGATCGAGGCCGCCGGCGGCAAGCCCGTCATCTCCCGCGTCGGCCACTCGTTCATCAAGAGAACGATGCGCGAGAAGGACGCGGCCTTCGGCGGCGAGTTGAGCGGACACTACTACTTCCGCGAGAACTTCTACTGCGACAGCGGGGCCTTCGCCCTCCTGAAGGTCCTCGGCCTCCTCTCCGCCGCCGGAAGGCCGCTCAGCGAACTCGTCCGACCGCTCAAGCGCTACCACGCCAGCGGCGAGATCAACTCCGAGGTCGAGGACAAGGAGGCCAAGATCGAGGAACTCGCCCGCCTCTACGCCTGCGGCGAGGCCCACCGGCTCGACGGCCTCACCGTCGAGTTCCGCGACTGGTGGTTCAACGTCCGCCCGTCCAACACCGAGCCTGTCCTGCGCCTTGTAGTCGAGGCGAAGAGCCACGAGCGGATGGAGGCCATGCGCGACCAACTCATAGCCAGGATCAGGCGCCCGTTCGCCATCCGCAAGGTCCTCTTCCCAACCGATTTCTCCGACTTCGCCAACAAGACCCTCCCCACCGCCGCCGCCCTCGCCGAGGACTACGGGGCCGAACTCCACGTCCTCCACGTCCTCCAGACCCCCGAGATGCTCACCCAGTTCGAGGCCGTCCTCCCGGTTGCCGACGCCAGTTTCGTGGCCGAGATGGAGAAGAACGCCCGCGAGCAACTCGGCAGCGTCGTGCCAGAGGAACTCAAGAGCCGCCTGGCGGTCCGGACCGAGTTGCGCTCCGGGGTGGCGTTCCTCGAGATAATCCGCTACGCGGCCGACCACGGCATAGACCTGATCGTCATCCCCACCCACGGCCACACGGGGATACGCCACGCGCTCTTCGGCTCGGTCGCCGAGAAGGTCGTGCGCAAGGCCCCTTGCGCTGTCCTGAGCATCCGCCCCGACGGCCACGACCCCGAGGCCGAATGACAGCGTTTTCCCCTGACCACAACCGGCCGGGTTCTCCGCCCACCCGGCGCCAGGAGCGTGGCCGGCGACCGGACCTCCAGCGTTCCTCCGGCTGTGGGCCGCCTTGGCCCGGCTCTTGAAACCGCAGGCGAACGCGGATGAACGCAAGAGGGACTCGGCCACCGATAAACGGCGATGAATCCGCAGTCCCGGTCGTCTTCTCGGGTTCCCGTGGGAGTTTCGTGTGTGCGGGAGGGCGGGCACGGGGGCCCGCCCCTACAGAGCTGAAGATGCCGGGTCGGTGGATTGTAGGGGCGGGCCAGGCCGATCGCCGCTTGACAAAGGGTGGCGGAGTTGATACAAGTTTTCAGGTGTGCTGACCCGGAGATCGGGCGCATCGAGAGCCGGCCACGGGGAGGCCCCCCGCAACGGGGGTGGCTGTGCGGCACTCGGTCGAGGATGGGAAGCGCCTATTCTTCACTCTCGCGCTACCGAGAGGGCACGACCAAGCGGGAGGTTGTGCATTCGCTTCGCCTTGTCTCAAAACCACGCAATGTCCACCCCGACGGGTTGCGTCGAGAGTCGAGGATGTCGCCAAGAGCGGGCGCGGTCATGCGAGGAAGGCCGTTTGACACATGCCCGCCGAGTCCCTATAAGTCTGTGTCGTTGAGGGGAGCGAGCCCGGGCGTGGGAAAAACCTGGCATGCCGGACCGCTGCTCTGAAGAAGTGACCACCGGCCAACTCAACCCCAACGAACTGGCCCAGGCGCTGGAGGATCTCTACGAACAACTCGCCCAGGTGATCCCGGCGACCGGCGACGCAGCGGTCAGGTCGGTCCTCGAGGATTGCCTCCGACGGCTTCGGCGCATTGGCTCTGGCTTGCGCGCGATGGCGCTGGTCGTGGACCCCAAGCGCGCTCAGGAGTTGGCCGAGCGCGAGAGGGACTTGCGCGGGGTGGTCGGCAAAATCGGCGAGAGCATCCGGGGAGTGGCCAAGGCCAACCGCAGCGTGGCGATCAAGATGGAGGACCAGGCCCGCGAACTCGACGAGATCGCCAAACTCCCACCTGGCGAGGAAGCGGCAAAGCGCCTCAAAAAGACCGTCGTCACGGTCCGCGACGCCGCAAGCTCGATGGAGCAAAACCTCCAGAAACTGGTCACTCAGGTCGAAGACGCCAACGGCCGGATCGCCCGCCTCGAGCGAGAACTGGAGGAGGCGCGCGAGCGCGCCCTCTACGATGCCCTCACCCGTGTCCACAGCCGAGCCGCTCTCGACGAGAGATTGCTCAGAGCGGTCCGCGACGGGGAGTCGAAGGGGCCGTGGTGTTTTGTCATAGCCGACATTGACCGCTTCAAGGCAGTCAACGACAAGCACGGCCACATCGTCGGCGACGCCTTGCTCTACAAGATCGCCCGCGTCATGGAAGAGGTTCTCAAAGAGCGGGCCTCTGGCGCCTTCCTGGCGCGCTACGGCGGCGAGGAGTTCTCGGTCATTCTCCCGAACTCCGCGCTCACGAAGGCGGTCCAGATTGCCGAACTGCTCCGCGGGCGCATCCAGGGCTCCCGCTGGCAGATGCGGACGAAGGCCGGCGCGCCGGTCCTCCAGGCCACCATGAGTTTCGGCGTCACCCAGTTCCGGAACGGCGATACCGTCGCCTCGATCATCGAGCGGGCGGACCGCGCGCTCTACCAGGCCAAGGAGGCCGGGCGCAACCGCGTGGTGCCGAGCCAGGAGTAATCAGCAGCCAGGAGTAGTGCCGTGGCCCCCGAGGGCAGCCCCCAGGACGAGCAACTCAGCCAGGTTAGTCCCGAGACCCTCGCCGCAGAGCTCGAGGCCCTCGAGGCCCGTCTGAAAGAGGGTGTGCGCGACACCTCCGACCCGGGCATCAGGGCCATCCTCGAGAAATATCCCCAGGCTCTCCAGCGCGTCCAGGCCGCCCTCGGCCGCATGGCCGAGCTCTTCGAGCCTTCCCACGCCGGCGGGCTGGCCCAGCGCGAGCGCGAGTTCGGCTTCATCGTCAAGCGATTCGGCCAGGGAATCCAGGACCTCAGCAAGTCCAACGAACAGGTCAGCCACCGGGTCCGCGACCACGTCAAGCAACTCGACCGCCTGTCTGAGGCCGAGCCCACCGCCGACGTCATCGCCCAGGTCCGCACCATCGCCCACAGCATGCAGGAGGCGGCCGCCAGGATGGCCGCCTCGCTCGAGGCCATGGCCGTCCACCTCGACAGCACGGCCGAGCGCC
>CAYYCI010000136.1:0-8593 GCA_964470215.1 uncultured Planctomycetota bacterium | reverse complement strand
GGGCCGCGCCCACTGCTTGCCGAAGTTGTAGGTCATGAAAGGCAGTTCGCGGATGGAGAACTCGACCCTGTCGGCCGAGCGCTCGGCCTTGACGACTTCGGCGTTCGCCGCGCTGCCACGGCCGGTCTCCACCACGTAGGTCTTCGTCTCGCCGGCGGGCAGGTGGTCGAGGAACCAGAGCAGTTCGCCGTGGGCAACCTGACACGGGACAGGCCGCTTCGTGGCCTCGTCAACCAGCCGCGCCTTCTGGCAACGGCCTATGGTGATGCGCATCGGCACGTCGTGGCGCGGATGCGGCCCCGCCGCCACCACCAGGCGCTTCTTCGCCATCCCGCTCCACCTCCGTCAAGCCCCGAAAACCTCCCGGAGATACCTCAACGACCCTGTGGCGATGGTCTCCGGGTCGGGCGAGAAGTCGAAGACCTCGACCGACACGTAGCCCTCGTAGCCCACGTCGGCCAGCGCCTCGGCTATGGGTCGGAAGTCCGTCTCACCGAAGCCCGGACCCCGCAGGTTCGCGTCGTTGGCATGGAAATGGGCAAGGTAGTCCTTCATCTCGCGAATCACCACCTCCGGCCGCTTCCGCTCGCCGTGGACCATCGCCTTGACGTCCAGGTGCAGGCGCACCGCCGGCGAGCCCACCGCCTCGATCAGCCGCACCGTTTCCTCGGCGGTGGTCAGGAAGTTGGTCTCGCGCTTGGTCAGCGGCTCGAGGGCGACCACGGCGCCGCGCTTCTCCGCCTCCTCGCCCACGCGGCGAAACATCTCGACGCTCCGCGCCCACGCTGCCTCGTAGGTGTCGCCCTCGGCAACGCTCCGCTGCTTCGGTGAGCCGAAGACCAGAACGCGGCCCCCCAACTCCCGACACAGCCGAACCAGGGCGAAGAGGAACTCGCGCGTCTCCTCGCGCACGTGGTCGTCCGGGCTATTGATCGAGAGACCCTCGGGGCTGGTCAGCAGCCAGTGGAGGCCGACGATGGAAATCCCCGCGGCCTCGGCGGCCCGCCGCAATTCCAGCGCGCGCGAGCGCGGCACCTGGCGAATGTCCTTGGCGAGGGTGAAAGGGGCGACCTCCACCCCGTCGTAGCCGACCCCCGCGCAGTACGAGAGCACCCGCTCCAGGGGCCAGCCCTCGAAGAGTTCATTGCAGATCGCGAATCTGATCGCCATCCTCTCTCCTCAGCCCCCCAGTCCGCGGTACATGCCCAGGAGCATGTCCAGGCATCCCCGGAAGACCACCACCTGGATGGCCTGGAGCGCGAAGAGCCAGGCGAAGACCGCCCTGGCGCGAATCCCAAAGCCCGTCACCAGGCCTCCCGCGACCACGGCACAAGCCGGCATGAGGAACATCCACAGCCGCGAGACCTCGCCGCGATTGGCGCCCACCAGGTCGAGCACCAGGAGCAGGGCGAGAAGCGGCAGTGCCGTCCAGTTGGCCGAGCCGGCTCCCTTCTTCCCGACGGCCCGAACGGCCTCGACCGCCCGCCAGAGGAACGCCACCGCCACCGGGACCCCCAGAAAGACCAGGAACTCGACCGGGTTGGCCAAGAGCCACTTCCAATATGTCCTGCCCATCCCGGCGTTGAACTCCGAGTTCGCGCGCAGACATTGGACCCAGACGCCCAGCGAGTCGTAGCCCACGAGCGCCCAGGCAGCCGCGAGCGGGACCACGAAGCCGCCAACCCCCAACGCCACGAGCCACGCCAGCCGCCGGCCGGTCGGCCGCTCGTCGCCCCGCCTCAGGCCGACCAGGAAGAGGAGCGCGCCCCAGGCGGCTACGACCGCGAAGGCGAGCGTGAAGAAAAGCCCCAGCGAGACAACCAGCCCCGCCAGGAACGCCCGCCACGGGCTCCTCCGCTGCCCCGCAGTCCAGGTCAGCCACCAGGCGGTCGCGGCACCGACCGGGAACAATTGATCCAGCCCGGGGCTGTAGGCGAAGAGGCTCGGCACAGCCGCACACAGTGCCGCCGCCACAACCCCGGCCCTCACCCCGTAGAGCGAGGCTCCCAGCGCGTAGGTCGGGAGCACGGCCAGAGCAGCCGCCAGGGGCAAGATCAGCGAGGCCAACCACACTCCCGCCAACTCGGCGTTGCTCATGCCTCTGAAGAGCCTCGCCGCCATCGGCGGCGCGTCCGGGCCACGCACGCTCACCCCTGCGGCGAACCCCCGCTCGCACCACGCCACGAATCGCCCCGCCGCCTCCTCGTTGGCGAAGACGTGGTTCAGGCCCCAGAACAGCGCTAGCGGCCCCACAGGATGCGTGATTCGCTCCTTGTGGCCCGGCGAGCGCATCCACCTGGCGTAGTGGCGGGCGACCCGGGCGAGGTCCGGGACGCCCCGCGCCGCGTGGTGGTAGCGATTGGCGCCCGGCTTGCCCAGAGCGATCAGGCCCTCGCTGTAGCCACCGGGAGCCAGGTCGGCCGACAGCAACTGCGCCACGAAGGCCAGAACGGCCATCGGCACGACCATCGCAGCCCCGACGAGCCGGGGCCGTCGCTCGCCCACCCGCAATGCCGCCATCGCGGCCAAACCCAGGAGAGCGAACGTGGCAAGCACGGGAACGCCGGCCTCAAGCGCGGGCTCCGCCACGCGGTGCCACCGCCAGTCGTCAATCCTCGGCAGGACCGGGCACCAGCGGACGTAGGCCAAGACCACCAGGGTTGCAATCGTGGCCACGAGGCCGAGGACGGCCCACGTAGGGTATCGGCGCTGGCTCATGGCAGGCCACCCAGACTTCCAAAGAGCGGTCGGGACACGGGCATAACTGTCCCCCGCTTCGGCCTCTGCGAGAGGCGGCAGGCGACCGAAGGTGCCGAAGTATAACATCATGGCGGCGACCCGTCAACGCGCCGAGGCCGCCCGCCTGGGGCGGATTGGCCCGTGGCGGCCCCGGACCGGGCCAGGCGAGACTGGTTGGCCATGTAGGACACATGTGTATAAACGACGGCGCGTTACGGCCGCGCAGCAAGTCCGCTCCCAGGCGACTGGCTCCGGGCGCGGTCACGTTGGCCGAGGACAGAGGCGAGCCACTTGCCTTCGGGGCCACACGTGGCAGGGACGCCCCGCCCGCAACAAGACCTGCCGCCTCGTCCGTGCGCTCCAGGGCCAGTAGCGAAACCCCCGCACGCCCCAGCCTCGTTCGGCCCCCGCCGCGCGTCTCCTTCATGGTCTCAGGGATGTCTTATGGTGCGGAAGGGAAAAAAGTGAAAAAATTGTGGAATTTCCGCTTGCGGGGATGTATTATGTTACCGGCCCCCGGCCGCGCGGAGAAAGTTACCGCGGGCGCCCGCGGCGGGGTTCGGCGCGGACCGGACTGGCCGGCAACTAAGGAGGAACCGAGATGAGTCGGCGGTTGCGCGAGGTGGCGTGCTGGCTCGTGGTCTTTTCTGTGGTCTTGTTGGGCGCGTCGTTGCTGACCGCGCGGCTGGCCTACGGCGACTGGGAACCGCCACCGCCGCCGAAGCCCTCGCGTGTGAGCGCCTCGGAGGGCTTCCCACCACTGCCCCTGCCGGCCACCCCGCTGCGGCGGACCGAGAAGAAGCGTCCGCCGGCACCGCCGGCGCTGATCGGCAAGATCCGCTACGGCAAGCCGATCTGGGTGACGACCAAGGACGGTCGCCGTTTCTCATACCTCGACTGGCAGAGCGACACGACCGACCTCTACCACATAATCAACACGGCGAACGGGAAACTGGGGGTGAAGTATCGCTCGGTGGATATCTCGCTGAGCGACTTTTCATTCAACCCGGCCGAGATTCCGATCCTCTACATCTCCGGCCACCACAAGTTCACCTTCAGCGACGAGATAATCCAGAAACTGCGGTGGTACCTGCGCGACGGGGGGACGCTGATCGGGGACGCCTGCTGCGGCGCGCAGCCGTTCACTGTGGCGTTCAAGGAACTGTGCCGGCGCCTCTTCCCTCAGAGGCCGCTGCGGCAGTTGCCGCCCGATCATCCCATCTACCAGGCATATTTCCAGATCAAGGACTTCGCCTATCAGGAGCCACAGAAGGGGGTGTATCGGGGTGAGCCGAACATCTACGGCATCCACCTGGGGTGTCGTCTGGCGGTCGCGCTGGCGCCTTACGACGTCAGTTGCGGCTTCGCCCGCCACGAACACCCGTGGGGATTCCGCGTCAAGGCGGTCTCGGCGCAGCAGTTCGGCGTCAACCTGATCTCCTACTGCCTGGCGAACTACGAACTGGGCCGCTTCCTGAGCGCCCAGAAGGTTTACTACCAGACGGGCGAGCCGAGCCGCGAGGAGTTCGTCTTCGGCCAGGTGATCCACGGCGGCGACTGGGACCCTCATCCTTCCGGGAACATGAGCCTGCTGAAGTACGTGGCCGCCAACTCCACGATGGAGGTGCAGTTCAAGCGGGCCAACGTGGACCTGCGCAAGACGGACGCCTTCCAGTATCCGATCCTGTATATGACGGGCCACGACGACTTCGTGTTGCTCGACGAGGAGGTTGCGGCGCTGCGCTCGTATCTGCGCAACGGCGGGGTGCTCCTGGCCGACTCGTGCTGCGGGCGGAAGGCTTTCGACGCGGCATTCAGGCGCGAGATCGCGCGGGTGCTCCCGAAACACGACCTCAAGCCCATCCCCCCCAGCGACCCGCTCCTGAGCATCCAGGCGAAGATCGGGCACGTGACCTACAGCGGCGTAGTGCGGAAGAACTTCCCCGACCTCGATGTCCCCGTCCTGGAGGGCATCCGTTTGGGTGGCGTTCTTGCTGTGATTTATAGCCCCTATGGCCTGGGCACCCAGTGGGACGGGATGGAGCGCCCGTTCGCCAAGTGCTACTCGACAAAGGACGCGCTCCGCATCGGCATGAACGCCATCGTCTATGCCATGACCCACTGAGAGGCGAGGAGGAAGCGGCTCGATGGCAGGCTCCCCGGCGGCTCGCTACCCGGGATACGACGACGTCCTCGAGGCCGTCTGGCGAACCCGCGACTGGTGGCGGACCGTCAACCTGACCGAGAGCCTCCTGGTCTATGCCGCCGGCCTCCTGGGCGGGGTTTTCCTGGCCACATTCCTGGAAGCCCATCTCCACTTCCCCGCTCCCGTGCGCATCTTCATCCTGGCCATGTTCCTGGGCTATTTCGCGGTGGGACTGGTGGTCTTCGTCTTCCGGCCGCTCTTCCGCGACTGGAGCCCGGAGGAAGTGGCGGTGCACGTCGAGCGGAAATTCCCCGAACTCGACAACGAGTTGATCAACGCGGTCCAACTGGGGGTTGACGAGCAGGTCCAGTCCCCCGGGATGGTCGCGGCCGTGATAGCGAGGGCCGCCTCACGCCTCGAGGCTCTGCCACTGAAAAAAGCGGTGGACACCCGCCGGGCGCTCTACCTGGTGGCTGTCGCGGCGGCGTGCCTGCTCGTGCTGGGCTCTTGGATGGGCTTCGGCTACGAGCGCTTCAGCAACGCTCTCCAGCGCCTGGTCTTCCCGACCAGAGACATCCCGGCCCTCGGCCGCGTGCGCATCCTCGAGGTCCAGCCGGGCGACGCCCGCATAAACAAGGGCAGCGACCTGGTGGTCATCGTCAAGACGGCCGGCGACCCCGGCGAGGACGCGGACGCGCGCCTCTTCTACCAATACGAGGGCGACAAGCGAGCCCTCGACAAGGGCCTCAGCCTCGTCTCGGCCAACCTCTTCAGGTGCGCCATCGAGAACGTCCGCACGCCCCTGCGCTACCGCGTGGAGGTCGCCGGCACCGAGTCGCGGACCTACGGCGTCGCGGTGGTCGAGCCGCCGAGGCTGGTCAAGCGCGGCATCGCCTACGACTTCCCCTCCTACACCGAGGCGGCCGGCTGGAAGGACCGCTTCGACGAGGAGACCAACGGCGACATCCGCGCGCCCATCGGCACCATCGCCACGCTGAAGTTCACCACCAACAAGCCACTCGCCTCCGCGCTCATCCACCTGGGTTCCGGCCAGCAGATGCCGATGAAGGTCCTGGGGGACGGCCGCCTGCTCCAGGTCTCCCTGACCATCCAGCGAGACGGGGTCTACTCCGTCCACCTGAAGGACCGCGACGGACTGACGAACCCCGACGCCCGCCAGAACAAGATAGTCGCGCTGCCCGACCGCCCCCCGCTCGTCGAGTTCCGCTCCCCGGGGAAAGACGCCCGCTGCCAACTCGGCCAGCCATTCAAGGTGGCCATCGCCGCCAAGGACGACTACGGAGTGTCGCAACTCTCACTGGTCGCCCGCAAGGGCCAGGACGGCGCCCAGAAGGTCATAAAGACCTGGCGCGACTTCGCATCCCCGCGCGAGGTCCTCCTCCCCTTCGAGTGGGACGTCGGCGCTGCGTTCGATTGCCAGGTCGGCGACGAGGTTTTCTACTACGCCATCGCCCTCGACAACCACGCCGAACGCACCGGCGGCCGCGAAACCCCCAAACCCCAGGAGACCAAGACCGCCGAGTTCAAGATCACAATCGAGGACAAGCAGAAACTCGCCGAGGAGAAGGCCGAGGCGGTGAGCAACTGGGAGACCGAACTACGCAAGGTCCTCGAACTCCAACTCGCCGCACGGAGCCGTGTGGCAGCCCTCGAGGGCAAGGACGACACCGACATCCTCCACCAGGAAGCGACCGCAATCCACAAGGCCCAGACCGACATCTTCTCCCGCACCGCCGCCGTCGCAAAGGGCATGCACCCCGACGACGAACAGACCCAGGCCGTCAAGGAGAGCATCGAACTCCTGGCCTACGGCGAGATGACGCGGTGCGCGAAACTCGTCGGCGGCATCCCCCGAATCCCCGACCTGCCCAAAATCCGCGAGGCATATGGCGCCGTCGCCGGCTCGCAGGACAAGATCATCAAGATCCTCAGGCAACTCCTCAACATTCTTCCCGACCTCGCCGAGGAGACCGAGAAGGACGCCCTCGACGAGGAGGATGTCGAGGACTTCCCCGACGAGGAAGAGGAGGCCATGAAAGACCTCCTCCGTGGACTCAAGGAGATGGTCCGCCAGCAGCGCAAGGTCGTCGAGACCACCGACCAACTCGCCAAAATCCCCATGGAAGACTACACCCCCGAGGACGAGAAGAAACTCGAGGACCTCAAGGCCATCGAGGAGAAGTGGTCGCAGTTCCTCAAGGCCAAGATATCCGACCTCAGCAAGATGCAAGAGCAGGACTTCGCAAACACCACCCTCCTGAAGGAACTGATCGAAATCCACTCCGAGGTCGAGATGGCCAAGGACGCCCTCGAGGCCAAGGCCACCGAAATCGCCACCGCCCTCGAGGACAACGGCCTCATGCTCGCCGAGAAACTCACAAAGCAACTCGAAAAATGGCTCCCCGACACCCCCGACCGCGACCGATGGCAGATGGAAGAGCCCCTCACCGACGGCTACGAAACCCCCATGGCCGAACTCCCCAAGGAACTCGAGGACATCGTCGGCGACCTGATGGAAGAGGAAGAGGACCTCCAGCAGGAGGTCGAGGACGCCACCAGCGCCTGGGCCGACTCGATGGACGCCGCGGGCTGGGACGCGATGGATGGCCCGATCAGCAACTTCGCCGCCAACGGAGTGACCGGAAACCGCCTGCCCAACACCAGCGAACTGAGCGGCCGCAGCGCCGAGGGGCGGCAGGGCAAGAGCGTCGGCGAGTTCGTCGAAGACCAGTTCGACGGCAAGGGCGGGCGCCGAACCCCCACCCGCTTGACCTCCGAGGCGTTCCAGAAGGGCCAGATCAAGGACACCAGTTCCACCCCGCCCGGCGGGGCCACAGGCGGCGGGAAGGCCGGCGGCTCCTCGGGCGAGGGCCTCGAGGGGCCGACCCCGCCCGACATCAAGGTCAAACTCCAGAACCTGGCCATGCGCCAGGCCCAGATTCGCAACAAGGCCGAGAAAATCGCACTGAAGTTCGAGGTCCTCGACTATCCCCCCGTCTTCGAGCCGGTCGTCAAGGACATGCGAGTCCTCGAGGCCGCACTCAACAGCGGCCGCTACATGGAGGCCCGACGCGTCCACAACGTCCTCCTGCGAAACCTCAAGGGCACGAGGATGTTCGTCGAGGGCAAACTCTCGGTCGAGTCCGTCCGCACGCCCACGCTCCCGCCCCACCTCCAGGCCGAGATCATAGACACGGCCGGCGCGGCCGTCCCCGATGAGTTCCGCGAATACATCAAGGGCTACTACGAGGCCATCTCGAAGCCCCAGTAGCCCGCGCACCGCTTCGGAGGGCCTGCCTGCCGACACCGGGCCATGTGCCGGAGCGGGTAGCGAAGCAATCGCGCTTCCGCTGGGTTGGTTTGTGGCGAGGCGTTTGCTGTTTCGCAGGGAACCAGGTTCGTCTCGTGGGTGTCCTCGATAGGCTGAAGGCCCTGTTTCGGCGGGGCCGGCCGCTTTTCAATCTCCGCATCAGCCCCGCCTATGGCATAAAGGCCAGCCGCCAGAACCCCTACTTCCAGGCCCTCGAGCGCTCCGCTGCCGCGCTCGGCCTCTTCGGCGACTTCGTGGTCGAGGAAGACGGGCTCCTCCGCAAGGGTCGCGACGAGCGTCTCCCCACCCGAACGGCCGAACTGTATCTGGACGCCTACCCCAACCCCGCCGCGCTGGAGGGACGCACGGTGGCGAAC
>CAYYCI010000135.1:0-8679 GCA_964470215.1 uncultured Planctomycetota bacterium | reverse complement strand
GCCCACAAGGTCACTTCGGCGAGGGTGGGGGACAACGAGGTCCTGGGCGAGTAGCTCGAGGACGGCAAGACCCTGCGAGTGGAGTGCGAATTGGACTTCCGACGCTCCCCTCCGATCCCGCGGGCCACGCTCCTGGCCATGGCCCCCGTGCGCAAGGGCGTGCAGGGCCAGAGGCGGCTCAGGAAGGTTACGGAAGCACTGCGCGGCAGGCTCGGCCCCGCCTCCGGGTGATTTGCTGCTCTGGGCATCTTGCAAAATCCCCCAGCCAATAGCGACGCTGCGCCCACCTACGCCCCTCGGGCGCCTGATTGACGCCTCCAGGCAGCCCCGAGACGCCATCTGACCCCCTGGTCCGTCAACTCATCCCCACACATACCCCGTCACCTACGCAGCACCCCCCACCCAGGCCCCGCCTCCAAATCCCCATAACGCAAACGGCTCGGCGAATCCTCAATCGTTCGATAAGGGTTGGGGGCAGGGCATTGATGGGGGGGCATGGGGTGTGTTTCGGGGGAGTGTGGGGAGCGGCAGTGGGGCCGGCGCGGGCAGGGAGTGTTCCCTCGGCCTTTCTCAAACACACTGAACCTTGGTACGACAAACCCCTCGACCCAAAACCGGCCTCATAAAATCCCCCTAGGGAGAACGGTCAAGGGGGGTGTTTTCGGGGAGGTATTTTGCTTTCATGCGGCCGAAGAGGCCGACTATTTTGAAGAGTTGCTCGCCGCCGCCTTCGGCGAACTTGATGTGGGTGGGGTCGGCGACATCCTGGCCGAGCGTTGGGTCCATCGCGACCCACTCGCCGGCCCAGACCTCTGGCCAGGCGTGGAAGTAGAAGCCCTTGCCGCCTTCGATGCAGGTTATCCCGGCGACCTCGCGGGCTGGTATTCCGGCGGCGCGTGCCAGTGCGACGAACAGGACGGTGTGTTCGGTGCAGTCGCCGGAGCGGGCCTGGAGGGTTTCGACGGCGTTCGAGAGAGCGGCGGTGCCGACCTTTCGGAGGTTCTTGTAGACCCAGGAGCGGATTTTCCTGGCCGCCGGGTAAGCGTCGCGCTCGCCACCGACGATCTTCGCGGCCAGGGCCTTGATCCGTGGGTCGTCGGACTGGACGAAGAGGGTGGGCTTCAGGAAGTCGGCGAAGCGCTCGCGGTCCACGGGGAGCCGCGCGCTCTTCTCGACGCCCATCAGGCGGGTGGTGACCAGATAGGTGGTGTCGTCGAGGCGGGTCCATTTCTGTCGCCTGTCGTTGATGAGGAGGTTTCGGTCTGGGATTCCCTGGAAGGAGAAGCGCGCCGAGCGCAGGGCGGCGATGTTTTTCGGGTGGGGGTCGAGGCGGACGCAGCCCATGCGAACCAGGTCGGAGGAGTAGCGGATGTCCTTGGCCTGGGCTTCCGGCTCGAGGCGCATGACGAAGAGGTTCTCGAGGGTGGCCTCGAGGGGGACCCCCTCGCTGTCCACGATCATCGTGGTCTGGACGTTGAGGGCTGGGATGCGATTCTCGAGGACGAAGACCGGGGTGCGGACTCCGTTGAAGGTGATGGTCTTGCGCTCGACGAGGGTGATGATGGCCTCGAGGTCCTTGAGGACTGTGGGGTCGAACTGGTGAATCCTGACCTCGTCGCCGATCTTCGCGTCGGCGGTCACGAGCATGGAGGCGGCGACGAAGTCCTCGAGGGTCTCTTTCGGGGCGGGGAACTCTTTTTCGCTCTTGAGTGCTCCCATTCGGGATGTGACGAGGAGTTTGTCGCCGCGGACCACTCCGGTGACCTGGACGTCGCTTGCGGCGGTCTTGAAGCGGCTGGTGACCTTGCGGAGGGGTCCGGTGCGCAGGTATGTGCGCCTCTGGTCAACCTCGACCTCCTGTCGCTGGCCGAGGGCGGTGATCTTCATGTGGGCGAGCATGCGGAAGACGACCGCGGGCTGGTCGGCGAAGCGCGCCTCGGCGGCCTCGGTCATGGCGTAGCCGGCCTTTTGTCCCTGGAGGTAGAGGCCGTACCAGTAGCGTTTGCCGACGTTCTTGCGGAGGATTTCCTCGACGGAGGGCCTGGCGGCCTGGGCGGTGGTGACCGCGAGAGCCAGAAGCGTCAGCGAGGTGGCGCGGGGGGGAATCTTCATGCGGGCTTTCCTTCGAGTTCAGCCATTCGCTCGAGGACCTTCTCGCGCAGGTCGGGCGCGGGGGCGAGGAACCGCTCGGCGATCTCGGCCGGCGAGCCGCGGTAGGCCTCGAAGCGAAAGGTCAGCAGGGGCTCGGTGACCGAGACTCGCGCGAGCGCCCAGCCATCGGGGTATTCGACGCGGATGCCGTCGAGGCGGACGAGGCGCCCGTGGGCGCCGCTGGCGAGTTCCTCGAGGCGCTCGGCTCCGTCGGGCGCCGCGTATGGAATCCTGATGTCGGGGCTGATGTCGTAGCGCGGCAGGGCGTCCACCAGTGCCGCGAGGCTGCCGGCCTGCCGGACGACCTCGCCCACTCTCAGGGCGGAGAAGAGCGCGTCGTCGCCGCCGGCCAGTTCGCGGTAGAAGAAGTGGCCGCTGAGTTCTCCGCCGAAGCGCGCCTTCTCGGTGATCATGCGGGTCTTGATGAAGGCGTGGCCGGAGCGTTCGAGGAGCGGCGTGGCGCCCGCCGCCTCGATGGCCTCGAGGACGGCGCGGGAACACTTGATGTCGCAAACCACCTTCTCCCCGGGAGCCTTGGGGCCGAGGGTGTGGCGTGCGAGGATGATGATGGCCTGGTCGCCTGAGAGCGGGCGGCCTCGCTCGTCCACCACAGCGAGGCGGTCGCCGTCGCCGTCGAGCGCGAGGCCCAGGGGTGCTCGGTTCTCGACGACGGCTCGTCGTAGCGCGTCGAGATTCTCCGGCAGCGCGGGGTTCGGCGGGCGGTTTGGGAATCTGCCGTCGGGTTCGCAGAAGAGGGGGACAACGTCGTAGCCTACCTTCCGCAAGACGCGCGGGGCTAATTCGGAAGACGAACCATTGCCGCAATCGAGGACGACCCGGAGGCCGTCGCCTGGCTGGGCCTGGGCGCAGAGCCAGCCGAGGTAGTCGTCGGTCACATCGAGTGGCTCGGCACCGCCGCGGCCGGGCGCGGGGGCGAATCTGCGTTCGGCCACGAGGGCCTGGACCTCGGCGATCTCTTCCGGGGTGATGGGCATCGGGCCAAGGCACAGTTTCAGGCCGTTGAACTCGGGGGGATTGTGGGATGCTGTGACGATTGCCAGCCCGTCGGGGCGGAGCCTTCGCGCGGCGAAGTAGGCGAGTGGGGTTGGGACGAGGCCGAGGTCCAGGACGTGGCATCCGCTGGCCACGAGGCCCTCGATGAGTGCGGCGCGGAGGTTGGGTGTGCTCAGGCGCAGGTCGCCGGCCACGAGGACCCTGGGGGCGCGGGACTTCCTTGCGAGGATGGTTGCGATGGCGCGAGCGAGGTCGGCATAGAGAGATTCGTTTAGTTCGTCGGGGTATCGGCCACGGATGTCGCAAGCCTTGAAGATGCTCATGGCGGGCCTTCGCCGACTTGTTATCTGGCCCGGTCAGGTCTGTGTGGGCTGCTGCTGGGAGGGGGCCTGCTCGTCCTGGGCCTCGTCGGCGAGGCGCTGGCGGTGGGCCTCGTTTTCCTCCTTGTGGAGTTCCCTCCCTTCCATCAGCGCGTCAACCTCTGCGCCGTCCAGGGACTCGTATCGCAGGAGTGCCTCGACGATGCGCTCGACGGTCTCGCGGCGCTCGACGAGGAGGGACTTGGCGCGGGCGTAGCACTCGTCAATGATCCTGCGGACCTCCTGGTCAATTGCCACTGCGGTGGCCTCGCTGACGCTCTTGACCTTGGTAATCTCGCGGCCGAGGAAGAGGTGTTCCTCGTTCTCGGTGTAGGACATCGGCCCGAGTTTCTCGCTCATTCCCCAGCGACAGACCATCATCCTGGCCAGTTCCGTGGCCTGCTCGAAGTCGTTCTGTGCCCCGGAGGTGATGTCCTCGCAGAAAAGTTCCTCGGCGGCCCTGCCGCCGAGGAGCGAGGTGATCTGGCCGACGATCCGCTTGCGTGGCATGATGTAGCGGTCTTTCTCGGGGAGGTACATGGTGGCGCCGAGGGCCATGCCCCTTGCGACGATGGCGACCTTGTGGACCGGCTCGACCTCTGGGAGGAGTTTCGAGACCACCGCGTGGCCGGTCTCGTGGTAGGCGGTCAGGCGCTTTTCTTCCTCGGCTATGACCCGGCTGCGCTTCTCCGGCCCCCAGAGGACCTTGTCGCGGGCCTCCTCGAGTTCCTCCATCGTCACCGCGTCCTTGCCGCGTCGGACGGCCAGGAGCGCGGCCTCGTTGAGGAGGTTCTCGAGGTCGGCGCCGGAGAAATAAGGCGTCCCGCGCGCGATCACCTTCAGATCAACGTCGCTTGCGAGTTTGACCTTTCGGGCGTGAACCTTGAGGATTTCCTCGCGGCCCTTGACGTCGGGGAGGTCCACGACGATGCGGCGGTCGAAGCGCCCTGGTCGCAGGAGCGCGGGGTCGAGGACGTCGGGGCGGTTGGTGGCGGCGATGACGATGACGCCGAGGTCGGACTCGAAGCCGTCCATCTCGACGAGGATGGCGTTGAGGGTCTGTTCGCGTTCGTCGTGGCCGCCGCCCAGGCCGGTGCCCCGCCGTCGCCCCACGGCGTCTATCTCGTCGAGGAAGACGATGCAGGGGGCGTGGTCCTTGGCCTGCTTGAAGAGGTCGCGGACTCGCGATGCGCCGACCCCGACGAACATTTCGACGAAGTCCGAGCCGCTGATGCTGAAGAACGGGCGCCCCGCCTCCCCCGCGATCGCCTTGGCCAGGAGGGTCTTGCCGCTCCCTGGCGGCCCGACCAGCAACACTCCCCGCGGAATCCGCCCCCCCACGCGGCGGAACTTCTCCGGGTTCTTCAGATATTCGATGATCTCCATCACCTCCTGCTTGGCCTCGTCCACCCCGGCCACGTCGTCGAAGGTGACCTTGGTCTTCTCCGGGTTGACCACCCTGGCGCGGCTGCGCCCGAAACTCAAGACCCCCGAACCGGCGGAGCGGAACTGGCGGAGGAACAGGTAATAGAGCAACACCAGGATGAGTATCCAGGGGATCATGCTCAAGAGGTTGGTCAGGAGTGGGTTCGGCGGGATGTACCAGATGTCCACCCGCTGGGCCGCGCCCACCGAGCGGTTGTAGGCGTCAACCTCCTTCTGGAGGAACTCGACGACCTGTGGGCTGATGGCCACCTCGAAGCGCTTGCCCGGGTATTGTGCCCTGGGCGCGCCGTCGGCCAGTTCGACCTTCAGGGTCGAGGAGCCGTGGACCCACAGGCTCCGGACGTTCCCCGCTCGCAGGTCCTCGATGACCTGGTTGAACGAGGGCTCGCTGTTCTTCGAGCCGGCCATCCGGCCCGGCGCGAGGCTGACGATGAGGATTACGCCCGCGACCAGGAAGAGCCAGACGAGCAGTCCCTTCGGCCTGTGAAACCCAGCGCCCTGGGGCTGCTTCGGGGGGAGCGGCTTGCGGTCGTCATTTTGCAACGGCCTTGGCCTCCAAGGGGGTCGGCGGCCAACGCTCGAAGGCCATCGAGACCACGCGGCGGGCGAGTTCCCGCACGGCCTCCTCGCGGGCCTTCCGGGGCGTCTCGCCCAGGTCAACGTTGTAGTCCGCCTCCCGCGATATCCGCCGCCCCTGGAAAAACACCTGCTCGTTCTGACGGTCGAGCATCTCGACGTTCACATACAACACGTGGCTCACCACCACCTTCTCGCCATAGCGACGGTCGAGGATGGTCTGGCGGTCGAGTTCGTCAATCTCGCCGTTGATCACCAGGTCGGCCACCTCGGGCCTGGCCACCCGCAGCTGTGTTTTCGCCAGGATTTCCTGGATCAGCGCCTGGGTGAACTCGAAGTCGAGGTCCTTCTCGAGGGTCTTGTTGGTGAAGGTGTTGACGGCGAAGGTGCGGAGGTGTGGCGGGAGATTGAAGCCGGCCTTGTAGCCGCAGCCCGCCAATGCCCAGACGGCCACGAGAACCCACGGCAGGCGTCCCATCATCTCTCCTCGGCTTCGGCGGCGGTGACCAGTTCGATGATCCGGCGGGCGCGCTCGGCATATTCCGACTTCGGGTACCTGGCCCTCACGGCGCGCATGTAGCGCATCCCGGCCTCGATGTTCCCCTTGCGGAAGTAGAGCAGCCCCGCCTCATAGTCGCTGCGAGCCAGGATGTCGCGCATCTCGCTCGCCTGGCGGCGCAGGGTCTCGTCGCCGGAGATTCGGCTCAGCGCCTCGAGGTCCCGCTTCGCCTCCACGACCGGCGTGAGGTCGTAGGGTGCGCCCTCGACCAACCGCGCGTTGCAGTAGGCCCGTCGCACCCGCGCGCGAACCGCCAGTTCGCTCCGCGGGTAGTTCTTGATGAGGTGGTCGAACTGGTCGCGTGCCGCCTCATAGTCGCCCCCGATGAAATACGCCTCGCCGATCGTGAAGACCGCGTCGTCGGCCAGCGGCCCGAATGGCGCCCGTTCGACCACCTTGTTGAGAATGTCAATCCCCTCTTGAGCGCCCACCAGCCCGAAGAGACCTTTTCGCGCGCGTGCGAGGCAAATCTGGCGCCCGATCGTGAACTCGCGCTTGACGATCGCACTCCGATACTTCGTCCGGGGATGGGCCGAAAGCAGCCGCTCGCACTCCTGATACGCCTTCAGCGGCTTGTCTTCCTTCATATAGCAGTCCACGACCAGAAGCCAAGCCTCGAGGGCCACGGGCGAGGTCGGGTCGGCCTTGGCCACCTTTTGTGCCAGACGCCTGGCCCGGGAGTATTCCTGGCGGTCGAAGTGGTTCTTGGCCTCGAGGAGCAACTGGCGCGAGGTCGCGCCCGCGCCCAGGCAAGATAGCCCCAGGGCCGCTGACATCACGAGCGCCGCAAAGGGCGCCGGGCTCCACAACCTTCTCTTCATGGGGCAATCTCTCTGCGTTGCCTTCAACCGGTAGTATAGCAGCCCCCAACTAGCGAGTCAACCAACCACGGTTATCGCAATGCGGCTCCTTCTTCGGGGGCATGGCGGGTCGAGCGGGGTGGTAGTGGCACGGCAGCGCCGTGCCCGTTGCACGCGGGCCGAGACGGCCCGCCTACGGCGGCATCAGGCGCCGAGGCAACCCACCTGTGGGGGGCTCTGCGTCCTGCGTCCAGCGCGCCCCTGTAGGCGGGGCGTCCCGCCCCGCGTCAATGAGATAGCTGACGTAGCAGGTGTGGCTGCGTCCAGCGCGCCCCTGTAGGCGGGGCGTCCCGCCCCGCGTCAATGAGATGGCTGACGTAGTAGGTGTGGCTGCTTCTAGCGCGCCCCTGTAGGCGGGGCGTCCCGCCCCGCGTCAATGAGATAGCTGACGTAGCAGGTGTGGCTGCGTCCAGCGCGCCCCTGTAGGCGGGGCGTCCCGCCCCGCGTCAACGAGATAGCTGACGTAGTAGGTGTGGCTGCTTCCAGCGCGCCCCTGTAGGCGGGGCGTCCCGCCCCGCGTCAAGGCAGGTTGGAAATGTGGGGGAAGCCCGTGGTTGGCGGCTGGAGAGCCTGGGGCGGGCTGGGCTTTGGCACGCTCTTGTGCGCCGCGGGTTTCCTCGGAGATATGACACCGTGGTGGTGTGTTCGAGAGCGTGTGCCACCGCGATGGTAGGGTGCGAAGCATGTGTCGTTGGCTTGGCGCCGCTCCCCTGCAACCCGGGGTCGCGCCCCAAGGAGGGCGCGGCCCTAGAGCCTCTGGCAGCCTTCGGGCGGTTCGGCCGCCGGCGCCACCTCGACCACTTGTTCCTTCTCCGTCGGTCCCTTTCGCCCTGGGCGGATGGCCACGGCCACGGATGGCTCGCGCCGCAGGCGCGAATAGCGAGCCGTGAGCGAGGCCGCAAGGCGGATGTTCCTCTCGCCCTGGCGGCCGCGAAGCAGGGTCGTCGGACCGGGGGTGTCGCGCGTGGTCAAGAGGAGGTCTTCGGGGCGGGAGAAGGTCTCGATGACCGCGTTCTCGCGCTCGCGGCGGCCGACGATGGCCTTCGTGGCCTCGTCGAGCCGGAAATGGCGGCCGACTTTCAGGAGATGAACGTCCCAGAGGTCGAGCTTGCCCCCGGGGCTCGCCTCGAGGAGGTCGCGCAGCCGCGCCGAGAAGCCGGGGTCGGTCAGGAGGCAACCCCCAGCCGGCGACGAATGCGCCTTCAGGCCGTAGCGCTCGCTCAGGGACAACTGGACCTTCCGCGAGCGCCCCCGAATGTCCAACAGCCTCTCCCTGTCCACCCAGCCCTCACGCTCGGGGACGGTCGGCGGGAGGAGCCGCGCCGAGAGCGGCCGCAAGACCATCCCCACAAGGCCGGCTTCCCGGTCTATGAGCGCCAGGGTGTCGCGCCGCTGCGACATGGGTCTCTGGCCAAGGACCTCGCCGGTGAGGACGAAACGCGCGCCGACCTCGGCCATGCGCTCCGCGGCGCGGCGCAACATCGCAATGTGGCAGTCTATGCACGGGTTCATGTTGGACCCATAGCCGTGGGGCGGCGAGGCCACCAGTTCGCAGTGCTCGCGGTTGAAATTGACCACCCGCGCCGCCACGCCCAGTTCTCTGGCCACCCGAAGCGCAGGAAGCAACCCAGGGCGCTCCCCCGTCCCAGTCGTGAAAACCGAAACGAAGTGAACCCCCCCCACCTCGACCCCCTGTTCCTGGACCAGGCGGACG
>CAYYCI010000134.1:2768-8734 GCA_964470215.1 uncultured Planctomycetota bacterium | reverse complement strand
CGGTCGGGCGAGAAGCGTCCTGAGCGCGCGGTAGTTGACCTTTCCTGTGCCCAGGAGGGGTAATTCGTCGAGGCGAATGACCCGCCGGACGAAATGGAGCGGGGAGAGGCCGGCCTGGCGCACGACCGCGTTGGCCTCGTCGCGCTCGATCTCGATCGTGGTGAAGAGCACGACCCGGGGGCGTTCGTCGCTGGTGGCCTCGACCGCTAGCACCGTTCCCTCCTCGCGGCCGTAGTGGTCCTGGAGGACGGCCTCTACGGCGGGCAGCGAGACCATCTCGCCGCCCATCTTCACGAAGCGCTTCACTCGCCCGCGAAAAGTCAAGATGCCCTCGCAGTCCTCGCTGACGATGTCGCCGGTGCAATACCAACGCGCGCCGTCGCGCTCGATGAAGGGCGAGGGGCCTTCGTAGTTCAGGTAGCCGTCGAAAACGCAAGGCCCTCGAACGTGCAGGACGCCCGTGCACGGTGGGGCGAGCGCCTCGCCCGTTTCGGGGTGAGTGTAGAAGCGCTCGTAGCCCGGCAGCAGCCTGCCGATGGTGGCGCGTCGCGGGTCGGTCGGGGTGTTGACGGCCACGATGGGCGAACACTCGGTGACCCCGTAGCCCTCGACGACCGTGGCGTTGGGACAGCGGTTCGCCAGCAGGTCGTAAACCCGATCGTGGCACTTCTCGGCTCCGGTGATGATGAGCCTGAGGGAGGCGAGTTGTTCGGGGCGGGAGCGGCGCGCTATCCCACTGAGAAACGTCGGTGTGCCCAGGACGATGGTCGGCTTGAACTTCGCGGCGACCTTCCCGAGCGCCGCTCCCTGGGTGGGGTCGGGGTGATAGACCGTCCTCATGCCGAAGCAAAGCGGGCCGATGATCAAAACCGTGATCCCGAAGGCGTGAAAGGGCGGCAGGAAAGCAAACAGGCAGTCGCTCTGGCTCACAGGGATGAGTCCCATGACGCTGATGAGGTTCCGGAGCATGTTCTGGTGGGAGAGCGGAACGGCCTTCGCGAGGCCCTCGGAGCCGCTGGTGAAGAGGATGACGGCGGTGGGCGGTGGGGTGGTGCGTGCGAGCGAGCGCCAGGGCAAGCGGCTGGCGGCGAGTGCTCGCGCCCTGGCCAACGGCCCGATTGACCCGGCCACGTCCTCGAGGAAGACTAGCCGCTCGGCCACCTTGCCCAGGTCGAGGCCGCGAGCGGCGAGCCGGTTCACCAACGCCCGGGCCGTCACAACCCGCTCGAGGCCGGCTATCTCGATGCCGCGGGCGATGTGTTGGCAGCCGAGCGTCCAGTTGAGCATCACGGGAATCTTCCCTGCGAGCAGGCAGGCCAGGTAGGAGACGCTGGCCGAAACGGACGCCGGCAGCATCATTCCGAGGCGCTCGCCGGGCAGGGCCTGGAAGACTCGCCGCAAGACCAGCACCGCGGCGACGAGGTCGCGAAAGGTTTTCACCCCGCTGCGCTCGTCGGCCACCACGGGCGCGGTGGGATCGCGGCTAGCGGCCTCGATGAAGGCTTCGGTGATGGTCGCTGCGCGCGGCGGCTCAATCGGCGCCGCGCTCGGGCGAAACCAATTCGGGGGCACCCGTGCCATGTCGTTCCCCGTCGCCGTGAGGCTTGATTGCCAGTGGCCAATCGCCCATATGATATGCGGCGCGAGGGCTGTTTCAAGGGGAGCTTGGCGCGCATCTTACGCCTCGATGGGTCTGCCCGAGGACTTCGATAATTCCGACTTCCCTCGTCTCTTCGCCGACGCCATCCTCTGGACCGCCCACCGCGGATCGGCCGCGAAACCCTGAAGGGCAAAAGGCCATAGCGGTTGCTAAGAGCCCGGAGCGCCCATAGAATTGAGCGCGGACCTCTTGGCCCGCTAGGCGACTGTTGGGGTGGCTGGCTATGCCAGTGGTCGTGACGTTCCTTTTCTCGGCGGCGTTGAGCGCCTGGCACGGGTTGGATGCCGTGTTCACTGCGCGGCTGGAGTGGGAGTTGCGGAAGATTCGCCAGGCAGGCCACCCGGTCACCCTCGCGGAACTCGACGCCAGGTACAACCGCCCCCTCCTCGCGGGCGAGAACGCCGCCCCCGTCCTCCAGCAGGCATTCGCTGCGATGGAGAAGGTCGAGCGGAACGCCGAGGCGCTCGCCCGGAGACTCCCGATTGTCGGTCAGGCCGAACTCCCGCCGCTCGGCCAGCCGCTCGAGCCACAGATGGTCAGGCTAATCCGACGCTGGCTCGACCGGAACCGCAGAGCCCTCGACCTTCTCCACAAGGCTGGACGAATGAAGGACTGCCGGTTCCCCCTCGATCTGACGAAGGGCTTTTCGGTCGAACTCCGCCACCTGGCCCGCTTGCGCGGCGCGGTGCGCTTGCTGTGCCTGGAGGCCCTCGCTGCCGCCTCGGCCGGCGATGGCTCGAAGGCCGCCGAGGCGATCGCGACTGCCCTGAAGGTCTCCCGCTCAGTCCATCGGGAGCCGTTCCTTGTCAGCGCTCTGGTGCGAATCGGTTGCTGCCAACTGGCAATCTGGAACCTGGAGCGGGCCCTGAACATCGGGCGGCGCAACGCCCAGGCGCTCATCCCCGTCCAGCAAGCCTTGGTTGCCGAAGCCACCGACAACTTCCTCCTCGGAGCGATGGTCGGCGAAAGGTGTGTCGGGCTCTCGGCGTGGGCAGAGGTCCGAAAGCGCGGCGCCCGCGCGCTCGCAGGGGCCGGGGGCGGAGGCGACCTTCCGCTCCGCCTGATTCCGCCGTTCCTCTGGAAGGCCGACGAGGCGTTCTACCTCCAGGTGATGAACGACTACGTCGAGGCGCTGACTCTCCCTGCGCCGAGACGCTACATCGAGGCGGCCAGGGTGGCGAAGCGACTCGAGGCTCGCATCCCGCGGTGGGCCATCCTGAGCCGAATGCTTTTGCCGGCCCTGGAAAGAGTCTTCGCCCTCGCACACCGCCACGACGCCCAATGCGAGGCGGCCGCGGTGGCCATAGCCGCCCTGCGCTTCCGCGAAAAGAACGGCCGCTACCCGGATCGCCTCGAGGCGCTCGTGCCGGAGTTCATCGAGGCCGTCCCACTCGACCCCTTCGACGGCAAGCTAATCCGATATCGCAAAGTCCCCGGCGGGATCATCGTCTATTCGGTCGGCGAGGATCGTCGTGACGACGGCGGCGCGATGAAAGACCTGCGCGGCCCGGACCTCGGCTTCCGCCTCCTCCCCCGAAAAGCCTCCTTTTGAGGCGGTCCTCGTCCGCGAGAGACCTTGCGTAAGCGAGGACAACCGCTGCTGCTCCTACTCTACCAAACCCTGGTCTCTGAGGACTTGAAGATTCGCGAGTGGAATGTGTGGAGAAGCCGCGGCGCCCGCGCGGATCCGCCGGAGGACGTGCGCGCTCATGCGGCGTCGACGAACCAGCACCCGTCTCTCGAGGGCATCCTCCAGTTTGCCTTTGTCCACCCGCCTCGAGTCACGGTAGTTGACGCAGCTTTTGTGCCGTATGAAGGGGTGGTCCCTTTTGGTGAGGAGGCAAGTCGTCTCGCTGCCTGGGCGCAGCGAGGTCAGGTTTACTATGAGGACCGGGGCTTCTGGGTAGCGCTCCGGTGCAGAGAGAATGATCCACAGGTGCGGCTCGCGCTGCGGATCAGCGGCCTGGAAGGTGTCGCCGCCCCGCAGCCCCATCAGTCGACTCCGAGCAGGCGGTGAATCAGGTGCGCGGCTCGCGCCTCTTCTCGGATGGCCTGGATTTCATCTTCCCTGCCCACCGCCTTGAGGATATGCTCAAAGGGGATCGGGCGGGAGGAGTCGCCTGGGTCGTTCCTTTTCCATTCGGGAAACTCATGGGTTGCCTCTGCGAGGGCCCAATCCCATTCATACTCGAACCTGCGCGCTACCTCTTGCAGTTTCGCGATCTCATACTTGCTGAGGCGGCCGACGCCGGGGTCCTTCGCCAGACGAACATCATAGCCGGCGGTCTCGAACCACTCGTCCCATTCCGCGGCGCGGACGTGTTCTCCTTTGATGAGGTCATATGTCTCGCTGAGCACGGGGCCATGTTTCATAGCGACCGCGCGATCCCCTGTGATGGGCCTTCCTGTGTCACGAAGGCTCTCCCTGTCCGCAATATACAGAAGCTTCAAGAGCCGCAGCCTGCTCATAGAATGCAGCGGGTGGGAGCGGAGGAGGACCGCGGCTGCCTGGATGGTCTTTGTCATATCAAAGCGAAACACACCTTCCCTCCTTCGTGCTCCACGGCCAACAGGGGTCAGCCTGTGTTCGACATACGCCCAAATATAATGATACCCCCGCTGTCAATCGAGGTCAAGGGGATTGCGGAGGAGCGGGAACGGAAATGGCGGGTTCCTTGACTTCCCAGCGCCCGGTTGCTAGACTCGCCGCACAAGGGGACAAGGAGGCTTCTCGATGACGACGAGATTGAATCGCAGGGAGTTCCTGGCCACTGGGGCTGCCGCGCTGGCCGCCGCAACGACCAACCTCGAGGCCGCGCCGGCCAAGCCACGCATCGTTGTGGCTCGCGGCGGCGCTGGGATGGACGTTGACAAGGCCGCCTACACCCGCCTGAAGGCGGCCCTCGAGAAACTCGGCGGCTTTCGGGAACTCGTCCGGGGCAAGAAGGTGCTCGTCAAGATCAACGCCACGGACAAGACCTATCAGGACGCGAACACCTCGCCGGAGATGACCGCCGCGGTCCTGCGGCTGACGCGTGAGAACGGCGCCAAGAGCGTCAAGGTGATCGGCCAGGAGTGGTACGGCTACGACTGCAAGCGAAAGGGCCGCCCCACTCTCCGCGAGGTCATCGAGCGCGAGGGCGCCCAACTCGAGGAACTGATCCACTGGTGGCTCAAGTCCACACAGTACGTCAAGAAGGCCCCGAACGGCTGGAAGCAATTGTGGGTGGCCAAGGAAATCTTCGAGCCGGGGGTGGTCCTCATCAACGTCGCCAGGCTCAAGACCCACCAGTTCACCATCTACACCGGCTGCACCAAGAACTGCATCGGGCTGACGTGGCACATGTACGCCCACCACTGCACCGACGACCGCAACCCGAAGGCGGGCGCGAGCGAGAAGCACCCGGCGCGCGTGGCCGGCTGGAAACTCTTCCCGAAGAAGTTCTCCGCCGCCTACGCCCAGGTCTACAGCAAGGCCCTGTCGTTGAACATACTCGATGCCGGCGAGCCGACCTTCGGCTGGGGAGGACCGAAGCCGGAGCGAATCCACACCTACCAGGCCAACGCGGTCGTCGTCGGCCAGGACGCCCTGGCGGTGGATGCCTACGGCATGGAGATGCTCCACGAGAAGCGCCCCGGCGTCATCCCCACTGCCCTCGCCGACTGGACAAAGGGCGATAGCCCATACGTCAAGTCCAACGCCACAGGGGGCAACTACCTGGCCGAATGCTACAAACTCGGCGCAGGAGAGGCCGACCTGGGAAAGGTCAAGATTGATGAAGTGGCGATTGACTAGCGTTGCGGCCGCGCTCTTCCTGGCCGGCTGTGCGGCGCTTCTTGCCTCCCGCTCCTCGCCAGAAGCGGTTCTCACGGCGGCCGACGAGCGCCTGGACCAGATGGCCTTCAAGCGGCTTATGACCTTCGAGGGGCCGCAGTTGTTCAACTACATGGACGGTGCGGCCGAGGCGTATTTCTCGCGCGGCTTCGTCGAGATGGCCACCGCGGAGACCCGCTGGCGCTCGACCGACGCCAAGGTGGAACTCTACCGCCTGAAGGACGCGACGAGCGCGGGCGCGCTCTTCGACGACTTCAACGACGGCAAGGGGAAGGAACTGCCAGCCGGAGTGGGTAGCGCCGCCTGGAAGGCCAAAGAGATCGAGGGAATCTTCCACCGCGGCCCGTTCTTCTGCCGCGTCATCATCTACGGGGCCGACAGGGAAGCCGAAGTCCTCCTCGACGCCCTCTCCGCCGCGATTGACCAGGCGATTCCGGACTAGCGCCAGCCGCCCGGTCGGACGGGTCGGAC
>CAYYCI010000134.1:0-2668 GCA_964470215.1 uncultured Planctomycetota bacterium | reverse complement strand
CAGGTTCCGACCAAAAGCACGATCGGCGCCACGCCCCAGACGTGCCCGGCCACCTTCTCGATGAAGGAAACGACGCTCTCCAGTCCTGCCTCCGGCAACCGAGACCTTCCCGGCCCCTGGTGCGGAATGATAAGAGCGGGCGCTTGGGGCGTCAAACGTGGCCACCACTGGGAGTGTGGAGGAGGCAATGAGGGGCTTGACGTGGTGATGGTGGGGTGATATGATGTATTGGGGCTCCGGTAGACGGCCCGAAAGCCCGCGCGCTGCCCCCACGGTCTTACGGCGAGGCGACACATGGCCCAGCGAAGAAAGCTCCTCGGCAGCATTCTCCGCAGTCGCGGCGTAGTGACCGACGAACAACTCGAGGAGGCCCTCAAACTCCAACGCGAGACCGGGGTGCGGACGGGCGACGCGCTGCTCACCCTGAACTACTGCACTCCGGAGGATATAGCGGAGGCGCTCTCGGAGCAGTTTGGCCGGCAGGTTGTTGACCCGCGCGCTCTGGAGATACCCGAGGACGCGCTTGCGGCCGTTCCGAAGGCGATGGCGCGCGAGCACCACCTGATCCCGATCGCCCGGGAGGACGGCCGCCTGACGGTTGCCGTGGCGGACCCCCTGGACCTCTACGCGCTCGACCACCTGCGCTTCGCGACCAACTGCGAGGTGGACTACGTCATCGCGGCTAGCGACGCGATCGAGGAGGCCATCGCGCAGAAGTACGAGGTCGGCGAAGAGACCGTGGACAACATGCTCCAGGAGTTCACCGAGAGCGAGATTCAGTTCGAGGACACTGACTCGGTGGTCGAGGAGTTCGCCGAGGACCCGAACGACGCGCCGGTGATCCGGCTGGTGACCCTGATCATCACCGAGGCGCTGCGCTCGCGCGCGAGCGACATCCATATCGAGCCGATGCTGAATCGCCTGCGCATCCGCTACCGGGTGGACGGCGTGTGCTTCGAGGTGGAGAACCCGCCGAAGACCCTCCAAGGGGCGATCATCTCGCGCGTGAAGATCATGGCGAACATGGACGTGGCCGAGCGCCGCCGGCCCCAGGATGGGCGCATCCGGATGAAACTCCTGGGCCGGGACATAGACCTGCGTGTCTCGGCCCTCCCCGCCACCCACGGCCCCAGCGTCGTGTTGCGTATCCTGGACAAGGAGTCGGTGCTCCTCGGGGTGCAGGACCTGGGGTTCGGGGACGACGACTATCGCCGGTTCAAAGAGATAATCAAGCGGCCCAACGGCATCTTCCTGGTGACGGGGCCGACAGGCTCGGGGAAGACGACGACCCTGTATGCAGCTCTCAACGAGTTGAACACTCCGGACCGGAAGATAATCACGGCCGAGGACCCGGTGGAGTATAGCATCGCGGGGATCAACCAGGCGGAGGTGAAGGAACACATCGGGATGACGTTTGCCCGCATCCTGCGCGCCATGCTGCGTCAGGCCCCGAACGTCATCCTGGTCGGTGAGATCCGCGACCTCGAGACGGCCGAGATCGCCATCCAGGCCGCCCTGACCGGCCACCTGGTCTTCTCGACCCTCCACACCAACGACGCGCCCTCGGCCATCACGCGTCTGATTGATATCGGGGTGCAGCCGTTCCTGGTTTCGTCGTCTCTCCAGGCGGTCATGGCCCAGCGTCTGGTCCGCCGCATCTGCCAGAACTGCAAGGAGCCATACCAGCCGGAACCGTTCGAGCTCCGGAGCGCCGGCCTGGCGCCAGAGGACGTGCGCGACATCACTTTCTATCGCGGGGCCGGGTGCCCGGAGTGCAACCAGACGGGGTATAAGGGCCGAATCGGCATCTTCGAGCTCATGGAGATGGACAGCGAGCTCCGCGAGATGGCGTTCAAGAAGATCCCCACGAATCGCATCCGCGACCAGGCGGTCGCCTCCGGCATGCGAACCTTGAAGCAGGACGGCATCCGCAAGGTCCTCCAGGGAGTGACCACGATCGAAGAAGTCCTGCGCATCACCGCCGGCGACCAGGCTGTCGAAGTCTACTGACCGCTGCACCAGCCCACCAACCGGGAAAAACAGCAATGACCATCGAGATCAACCGCCTGTTACAATTTGTCGTTGAGCACAACGCCTCGGACCTGCACATGTGTGTCGGGCGTCCCCCGACTGTCCGGCTTCACGGCCGGCTCCATCGCCTTGACACCGACGTGCTCACCCCCGAGGACACGATGGACTTCATGAAGGCGATCACCCCGGACCGCCACCAGCAGGAGCTCCAGGAGAACGGGACGACCGACTTCGGCTTCTCGTTCAACGACCCGAAGACCCGCCAGACCATCGCGCGATTCCGCGTGAGCGCCTACCACCAGAAGGGCCACATCGGCGTGGCCTTGCGCCTGATCCCCAATCGCCTCATGACCTTCGAGGAGATCGGCCTCCCACACCACATCAAGGAGCTGCTCACCAGGCCCCGCGGCCTCGTGCTGGTAACCGGCCCCACCGGCTCGGGGAAGACCACCACCCTGGCCACCATGGTCAACTTCATAAACGAGAACCTCGACCGCCACATCGTGACGATCGAAGACCCGATCGAGTACTACCACGAACACAAGAAAAGCATCATCACCCAGCGCGAGATAGGGGTGGACGTTCCAAGTTTCGAGGAAGGGGTGCGGCGGGCGCTCCGCATGGACCCCGACGTCAT
>CAYYCI010000133.1:0-8756 GCA_964470215.1 uncultured Planctomycetota bacterium | reverse complement strand
TTGCGCGAGAAGACCGGCCGGGCCGTGGCGGCGCTCGAGCGCCGCTTCGGCGTTCCCAGCCGCGACCACCCGCGCCCGCTACTCGACTCGCTCGTCCAGACGATCCTCTCCCAGAGCACCAGCGACGTCAACTCGCATCGCGCGTTCGCCACCCTCAAAGCGCGATACCCGCGATGGGAGGATGCCTGGCGCGCGGGGCCCGGGGGAATCGAGGCGGCGATACGCTCCGGAGGCCTCGCCCGCCAGAAGAGCCGCCGCATCCACAAACTGCTCGGCTGGGCGAGGGAGCGGTTCGGCGACTTCGACCTCTCCCCACTGGCGCACATGCCGACCGAGGATGTCTTCGCCACCCTCCTCCCCCTCGAGGGCGTCGGGGTGAAGACCGTGGCCGTGATGCTCCTGTTTGCTTGTGGGCGGGATTGCTTCGCCGTGGACACCCACGTCCACCGCATCGTCAGGCGCCTGGGCCTCGTCCCACAGAATGCCTCCGCCGAGAAGACCTTCCACCTGATGGCCCCCCTCGTGCCACAGGGGAAGGCGTTCTCGTTCCACGTCAATCTGCTGCGGCTGGGGCGGACGCTCTGCCGGCCATCGAGGCCAGCCTGTCCGGAGTGTCCGCTCAAGAGGCTCTGCAACTACCACAAGAACCAGCGTGGAGAAAGCTCCCAAGCAAAGGGCTTTTGAAGGCCGCCGAGGCCGAACAAATAGCCGAGAATCAGGGCACGACGACGCTTACCAGTTCGATGTCCTTCCTGCGGAGCATCTGGCCGATGTTCGAGTAGGTGGCCGCCTGTGGGAAGTCGGCGGGGGCCGTTCGCGCCGCTCGGGGTCGAGGTCGCAGATGGCCTTCAGTTCGAGGTCGGAGTTCTGAGCGATGTGGGCAGCGTGGAGGCGGCCCGTGCCGTAAGCCGACGACGGCAACGGCTCAGGGCCATCAGAGCGAAGGCCGTGCCATACTGTTGGTGGTAGTCGTAGAGCGGGAAGTCCCACCACGAGCCATCTTTCTCCTGGAGGGCTAGCAACACGCTCGCCATCTGTGCTTGATAAAAGGGTCTCCGGGCTGGCGGCAACTGCTCGATGCACAGGGCCGCGTAGTAGTGGCCGTAGTAGAAGAAGTAGCCGGCGACCTGGAACCAGGCCTCGTGTGGCACGGGGCGTTTGCGGCCTATCGAGAGCCAGCCGTTGCGGGCGAAGAGGCGGTCGAGCCAGGTCATCAGGACGGTGTCGGTGACCGCCTGGTCTCCCCAGAGTCTGAGAGCCAGGTTACACGCCTGGGAGCGCCCGAGGCTAGCTGCCGGGCGGTTGACCGAGAACATGGGCCACCACCACAGGTTGGCCGAGTAGAGGTAACTGAAGTCGGGCTTGCGCTGGCGGCGGAGCGCTGCCAAGCCCCGCTCGACCATTCCCGGGGGCACGGCTATCCCCGCTGCCTCGGCTTCCTTGAGGGCGATGAGGACTGTGGCGGTCGTGAAACTGGTCGGGCGCCCGCTCGGGCGTTGGGTGTGTGCGACGAAGTCGTAGTAGCCCCAGCCCCCGCCGAGGCTCTCGTAGCGGCCCAGGCGCTCGACTTGTCCCGCGGTCAGTTCTCGCAGCCTGGCCCTCTGGGCCTCGTCGCTCGTCCGCCCCATGAGCCTGACGAGCGCCTGGATGGCGTAGGCGTGTGACCAGTTGTTGTAGATTGCTCTGGGAGCGGGGCGCCGCACGTGGTCGAGGTTGCTCTCCAGCCAACGTCTCCCGGTGGTAATGGCCCTCTGGACTTCGGGGCGCTGGTCGGCGGTCTCGATGAGGGCCGAGAGACAAAGCGCGGTGACCGCGGCCCGGAACGCATAATGGGCGCCGGGGACCGGGGCGTAGATGTTGAGCGCCTTGGTGCGGCACGGCGAGCCCCACGAGCCGTCGCGGTTCTGCCTGCGCACAAGGAAGTCCACGCCTCTGGTGATCGCTGCCTCTATGGCATGGGGCGTCGGTGGTTCCACGGGCGGGGGCTTGGGCGCGCGGGGCCGCCGCGGCGCCACCCAGCCGCAGCCAACCGCAACCAACGAAGCCATCGCGATCAGCACCGACCGCGGCCATTGGCTCTCGCGCGCGAACGAGGCATTCATTCGGCTTTCTCCGGGCGGACATTGTAGCCATCCAGGCAAGCCACGCCAGAGGGAGTCGCCGCTTCGCCGGGCCGTGTGGGCTTGACTTCGGGGCTTCTCTTGCCCAAGATGCCAGTAGCGGTTAGGACGGAGAGAGAACGATGAAGGGCAACTCCTCAGCGAAGGCCAAGCGCGCAGGCCTCGCGCGTCGCGGACTCCTGGCCGGCATTCCCGCCCTGGGGGCGGCTATTGCCGGGTGCAAGGCCCTGCTCAGCCGCGGTCAGCCGGGCAAGCCCGAGGCCGTCTCGTCGGCCTCGATCAAGACGTTCCAGTTCAAGACCCTCAAGGATCTCAAGGGCAAGGTGCCCCACGCCAGGATAGGAAAGTTGGAGGTCAGCCGCCTGATCCTCGGGGGCAACCTCATAGGCGGATGGGCACACGCCCGCGACCTGATCTACGTCTCGGCACTCGTCAAGGCTTACCACCACACCTGGAAGGTCTTCGAGACCTTCCGCCTGGCCGAGGAGTGCGGCATCAACGCCTTCCTGACAAACCCCGTCCTTTGCGGGATAATCAACGACTACTGGCGGCGGGGACTCGGGAAGATCAAGTTCATTTCGGATTGCGGCGGTAACCCCGCGAAACTCCTCGAGAACGTCAAGAAGTCCATAGACCACGGCGCCAGCGCCTGCTACGTCCAGGGCGGGATCGCGGACACACTGGCGGCCCGCGGCGAGTTCGACAAGATCGCCAAGGCCCTCGAGGTCATCCGCGACAACGGCCTGCCCGCCGGGATCGGCGCGCACCGCATCGAGACGGTCAAGGGATGCGTGAAGGCAGGTCTGAAACCTGACTTCTGGATGAAGACCTTCCACCACACCAACTACTGGTCGGCCCGTCACCCCGAGAAACACGACAACATCTGGTGTGAACACCCGGACGAGACGAAGGCGTTCATGCGCGACCTTCCTCAGCCGTGGATCGCGTTCAAGGTCCTCGCCGCGGGCGCCATCCACCCGCGTGTGGGTTTCCCATTTGCTTTCAAGGGCGGGGCCGACTTCATCTGTGTGGGGATGTACGACTTCCAGATCGTCGAGGATGTCAACATCGCGCTCGACGCCCTTGCCACGAGCCGCCAGCGCGAGCGTCCCTGGCGGGCTTGAGCGAACGGGAGCCAGAACCAGTGCCCCACGAACAGCTCGACCTCTCGAGGGTGAAGACCCGTCCCCTGGCCGAGCGGAAAAACCTCGTGCGCCTGGCCGAATTCGTCCGGCCGTGCGACCCGCCGCCCCGTTTCGAGAATCCCGAACTCCCGCTGGTGGCCCGGGCCATCCGGGCCGCTCGCCAGGCCGAAAGACCCGTCCTATGGATGCTCGGGGCACACGTGGTCAAGTGTGGCCTCTCGCTACTTGTCATAGACCTGATGCAGCGGGGGCTGGTGACCCACGTGGCGGGGAACGGTGCGGTGGCCATCCACGACTTCGAACTGGCGATGATCGGCGAGACGAGCGAGGATGTGGCCACGGGCCTCGAGGACGGCACCTTCGGCATGGCGGAGGAGACCGGCCGCCTGCTCAACGAGGCCATCAAGGCCGGCGCGCGCGACGGCATCGGCATGGGCGAGGCCGTGGGCCGGTTCATCGCCGAAAACGAAAGCCTCTTCCCACACCGCCAGGCCAGCATCCTCTACCACGCAGGCCAACTGGGCCTGCCAGCGACGGTCCACGTGACCATCGGCGCGGACATCATCCATCAGCACCCCAGCGTGGACTTCGCGGCCATCGGGGCCACCAGCGGCGCCGACTTCCGGGTCTATTGCGCGACCGTCGCGAGGATGGAAGGCGGGGTTTTCTGCAACTTCGGCTCCGCAGTGACCGGCCCGGAGGTCTTTCTCAAGGCGCTCTCGGTCGCCAGGAACCTCGGAGACGGCGCCCGCGACCTCACCACCGCCAACTTCGACCTTGTCCCCCTCCGGGGCGATTACCGCCGGCCGGTCGGCCAGGACGACCCCGAGTACTACTACCGCCCGCGCAAGAACATCGTCAACCGCCCCACCTCGCTCGGCGGACGCGGCTACCACATCTGTGGCGACCACCGCCAGACCATCCCCGCCATCTACCATCTCCTGGTCGCAGATTGAAAGTGACGGGGATGGGGGTCGTTTTCTTGGCCGGGACAAAGAGCGACTCCCGTTCCCGTTCTTTCCATTGACCTGCCAGATGAAAAGCCCTATACTCCCTGAGGAGAGCAATCGAGGGAACCGAGATGAAACGCTTCGCAGGACTCGCGGCTGTTGTCGTCCTCGTCGCGGCACCGAACTTGCGGGCGGCCAGCCCGAAAGGTCCTCTTCCTAACATCGGGAATCTATCCCACTGGAACCGCACCTCGAAACTGGCCGAGATCCGCAATGGGATGTTCTATCTCGACGCGCTCCGCAGTCAGACGCCAATCGCGGTCTTCCGCAAGGACGTGAGCCTGGCCGGGCCGGACGTCTCGGTCGAGTTCAAGGTCGAGGCGGTGGGTAGCGGCAACCGCGCGTTCGGGCTCGTCTTCGGCTCGACCGACAGCGGGACCTACCACTGCGTCCACATCACCCGCAACGAGGTCTCGCTGTGTCGTGTCGCCCCTGGCCAAGGCCGCCTCGTGCTCGACAAGCGCGGCATCTTCACCCGCCGCGAGGGACAATGGCACACGGTCCGCGTGGCCTGCGAGGGCAACCTGGTGAGGGTTTTCTACGACGGCAGGTTTCTCTTTGCCTTCCGTGCGCAGGGCCTCAAGCCAGGCAATGTCGGGGTCTATGCCAGCGAGGGCCGGGCGTGGGTGCGGCGCCTCGACTATCGCGGCCGGGCCGTCCGCCTGCCCAAAGCCTGGAAACTCCTCGATAAGGAATAGCCTCGCAGCCCAGCCTCGAGTGCCGGGGCCGCCGCGCGGGCATTGGCACGCTTTTTGCACCTCAATCGGCCCCCAGGCGAGAAGGAAAAGAACGCTTTGGCCCGACGCCAATGCGGCCACCGTCCCGCTGGTGTCGGACCGGAACCGCTGCTGTGCCTCGCGCATTCTTTTCCTTCTCGCCTGCACTGGAACCCAACGGTGCACAAAAGCGTGCCAATGCCCGCGCGAAGCGGCCCTCGGGCAGTTCCGGCTTGACGAGTTGGCTTTCAACCGTACCATTGGGTATGGTTGGTGGTAAGCCAATAGGAGGACGTTATGCGCTTTCAGATCATCGTGGCGGCGTTCTCGGCTCTTGGTTTCCTCTCGGTCGCTCTGGCGGCTGAGGGCGCGGGGAGCGACTCGCTCACCTTCTGGTACGCTCAGCCGGCGAAGAAATGGATGACCGAGGCCCTCCCGGTCGGCAACGGGCGCCTCGGCGGGATGGTTTTCGGCGGAGTGCCGAGGGAACAAGTGCAATTCAACGAGGATAGCCTCTGGACCGGCGACGAGAACCCTTCCGGCGACTATCGCACGATGGGCGCCTATCAAGCATTCGGCGACATCTTAATCGAACTCCCCTCCCACACCCAGCCTCAGGGCTATCGCCGCGAACTCGACATCGCAAATGCCATCGCCCGGGTTCGCTACCAGTGCGGCGGCGTCAATTACGTTCGTGAAGCCTTCTCCAGTTATCCCGACCAGGTGCTGGTCATCCGCCTGACCGCCGACAAGCCCGGAGCCCACACGGGCACGATCGAACTCCGCGACGCCCACAAGGCCAGAATCACGACCGAGGGCAACCGAATCACGTCCACCGGCACCCTCCCGAACAAACTCAGCTACGAAGCCCAGTTACTGGTGCTCAACCAGGGTGGCTCGGTGAAGGCCCAGGACAACAAAGTGGCGTTCGCCGGCTGCGATAGCCTGACGCTCCTTCTGGCCGCGGGAACCGACTACGAGATGGACTACGGCAAGGGCTGGCGCGGCGAACATCCGCATCGGCGCCTGGCCGAGCAACTGAGCAAGGCCGCCGACCAGCCCTACGAGAGGCTCCGCCAACGCCACATCCGCGACTACCGCTCTCTCTTCGAGCGCGTGAGGCTCGAGATCGGCGAATCGCCCACCGACCGGCGCTCCCTGCCCACCGACAAGCGCCTCGAGGCCTACCGTTCCGGCGGCCCCGACCCCGAACTCGAGCGACTCTTCTTCCAATTCGGGCGCTATCTGCTCATCTCGTCGTCGCGGCCCGGATGCCTGCCCGCCAACCTCCAGGGCATCTGGAACAATAGCAATCGTCCGCCGTGGCACAGCGACTACCACGCCGACATCAACATCGAGATGAACTACTGGCCGGCCGAGCCCGCCAACCTCTCGGAATGCCACGAGGTGCTCAGCGACTACATCCTCAGTCAACTCGAGCCGTGGCGGAAGGCATCCGCCAAGGCATTTCCGCCGCCCAGCGGCAAGCCCCGCGGCTGGACCATCCGCTACTCCCAGAACATCTTCGGGGGGCAGGGCTGGCGCTGGTACAAGCCGGGGAGCGCCTGGTACTGCCAACACCTCTGGGAACACTACGCCTTCACCGGCGACGAGGAATACCTCAAGAAGGTCTATCCTGTCCTCAAGGAGGTCTGTCAGTTCTGGGAGGACCATCTCAAGGCCCTTCCCGACGGCACCCTGGTGGTGCCCAAGAGTTGGTCACCTGAGCACGGGCCCGTCGAGGACGGCATCGCCCACGACCAGCAACTCGTCTGGGACCTCTTCACCAACTACCTCGAGGCAGCCGAGGCACTCGGCGTGGACGCCGACTATCGCAAGGTGGTCGCACGCCTGCGCGAAAAACTCCTCGGGCCGAAGATCGGCAAGTGGGGACAACTCCAGGAGTGGATGGTTGACCGCGACAACCCGAAGGACCACCACCGCCACCTCTCCCACCTGGTGGCCCTCCACCCAGGCCGTCAGATATCGCCCCTGACCACCCCGAAACTCGGCCAGGCCGCCAAGGTCTCGCTCACCGCCCGCGGCGACGGCGGAACCGGCTGGAGCAAGGCGTGGAAGATCAACCTCTGGGCGCGACTCCTCGACGGCGACCACGCACACAAACTCTTCAGCGAGCAGCTCAAGCGCAGCACCTACCCGAACCTCTTCGACGCCCATCCGCCCTTTCAGATAGACGGCAACTTCGGCGCGACCGCGGGGGTGTGTGAGATGCTTCTCCAGAGCCACCTGGGCGAACTCCACCTGTTGCCCGCCCTGCCGAGCGCGTGGCCCAATGGCTCGGTCGAGGGACTGTGTGGCCGCGGCGGCTTCGTCGTGGACATGGAATGGCGGGACGGAAAACTCACCCGCGCGACGATACTCTCGCGCCTCGGTGGCACCTGCCGCATCCGCTACGGAACGAAGACCACCGACATACCGACCAAGCCCGGCCAGACCATCACCTTCACCCCGTAGCCCGGCTACACCGGGCTAGCCTCAGCGACCCGACAGGGAGCGAACGTCCAAGCGAAAGAGGTGCGGGCGGATATCGGCCTCGAAACGCGGCGGCCAGAGCAGGACCGCGACCTTGTGCACCGGGTCGTACTCCAGCGCGACCTCGTGCATGAGATACTTCGGGGTCTCGATGCGCAGGGGCACCCAACGATTCTCCTCGCATAGATACACCCGCGTCCACACAGAGTCGTCCTTCCTGGCAGGCCCGTAGGCCAGGATGGCGTCCTGATCGGGGACGTAAACGGCCTCGCGCGTGGTCACCCCGCCCGGCGGTTGCTTGCGGTTCTGGACCCAGCGGCGCTCTTTCATCGAGAAGAACCACATCAGCGGCACCCGGCTCTTGCGATCGGCGCTCAGGAAGACCAGGCGGTCGCGGCGGCTGTCGTAAACGATCGTCATCATCTCGTTCTGGTACGGCCGCTCGGGGCCGAGGATCTTGATCTCTTCCCAGCCCCACGTTTCGGGCTTGCCAGCCTCGCCCACGAGTCGCCACATCCGGCCGCTAGGCTCGTAGGGTCTTCCCCAATCGTGCTGATACACGATCACCCCCTTAGGCGTGGGAACGGCGATCGGGGAAATGCCGCTGCCACCGGGGAAGGGCTGCGGGATGGGTTCCAACCAGCGGCGCTCGGCGGGGTCGTAGAGCCAGGTGTGTTTGACCACGGCCTTGGCCTTTCGGTCGTACCAGGCGGAACCGCCCGCGTCGGTGAACACCGCGAGTTTGCGCACAGGGTCGTAGGCGCAGGTGTGGCGGACGTGGCGCGTCCAGGGCTGGTTGAAGAACGTGCGCCCCGCCGGACGCCGCGCCCAGCGGCCGAAAGGCTCCGGGGTGAACGCCGGAGTGCGGTCGATGGTGAAGCGGTTGGCCGCGACGTCGTAGAAGGCCATGTCCGTGCCCTGGTAGCCGCTGTGGCCGCCGCCCCACTTCATCGCGATGGCGCGGTCGGTGTCGAAGAGCGCGCTCCCCCACGTGCGGCCGCCGGTGGATTTCGGTGGCTTGACCTCGACCCAGCGGTTGGTCGGCAGGCTCGCGAGGAACTTCTCGTGGGCTGCGCGGTCCGGCGGCGCCACGTCCTCGTACCACTCCTTGGTCCTGGTCGTCTTGTATGTCACGGTGCATGGGGCAACGCCCTTGGCCTTGCCGGACGGCCGCGAGGGGTCGAGGCGGAAGCGATAGGTCACCTGGCTGTGATCGTACTTGGACGTGACGACCAGGATGGCCTCGTCGGAATCCGGGAAGGCCTCGAGGCA
>CAYYCI010000132.1:0-8810 GCA_964470215.1 uncultured Planctomycetota bacterium | reverse complement strand
CGAGGTCTACATCGCCCACGTGCAGGGCTCGGCCAAGATTCGCCTGCCCGACGGCAAGATGATCACGGTCGGCTACCACGGCAAGACCGACCGCCCATACTCCAGCCTCGGCCTCGCTCTCGTGGCCGACGGCAAGATCAATCTCGACGACCTGTCGCTAAAGGCGATCATCGAATACTTCGAGAAACACCCACACGAGAAGAGCCACTACATCTACGTCAACGACTCCTATGTCTTCTTCACCCGTCGCGAGGGGCCGGTGGTCGGCTCGCTCAATGTGCCCGTCACCCCCTACCGCAGCATAGCCACGGACAAGGCGGTCTTCCCGCGTGGGCTGCTGGCCTACGTGGTGACCAAGGCCCCCATGATGAAGAGCGACGGGCGCGTGGCGCTGGAGCCTTTCTACAGTTACGCCCTCGACCAGGACACAGGCGGCGCGATCCGCTCGGCGGGCCGTTGCGACATCTACATGGGCGTCGGCCCCGAGGCCATGCTCCTTGCCGGCCGCACCCGCGCCGAGGGCAAACTCTACTATCTGGCGATAAAGTGAGCGGGGCCTGGAGGTGGCCGAAGGCTCCACGCCTTCGTCGCGCGCCCGGCGCCTGGGCACCTTCCTGGTGGCCTGTGGGCTGATTGGCGTGGTGACGGGCCTCGTGCCCTTCGTCATCGCCCTTGCCAGGCTCGCCGGGTTGCCCGTTGGCGGGGGGCGCTGGGACTGGCTCGCCCACGGAATGCGGGAACTGGGTCTCAGCGCCGAGTGGGCCGCTCTCTCCTCCGCATCCGGAACTTTCCTCGGAATCCTCCTCGTCGCCGCGGGCATCGGCTGGCGGAGCGCAAGACCCTGGGCACCGCTCGTCTCGCTCCTCTACGCCCTCGATGGCCTCGTGGTCACCGGGACGGACCTCGCGGTCTTCGTCGTCGCCGCACGGCCTGGCCCGATGCGCAAGGCGATGATCGCCGCCGAGTCGCTGGCGTTCGGCCTGGCGCTGGGGGTCCTGCTCGGTCTGGCGGTCTGGTGGTCGCGCCGGCGCTCGACCCGCCACCCCTCCGCGTGATACGATTCCCGTGCCTGGCCCCCGAGGTCCGTCGGACCCGCACCAGAGTGTGGCCCCTGATTATGGGGATAGCGGCTCGAAGGGGGGGAGTAGGCGCAGGCCCCCGCGGATGTGGACGCCACTTGTTCGTAGTTGCGCCTTCAGGCGGTCGAGTCCTCCCCACCCGCCGCCGATGGGGTTATCGAGAACCCCATGATCAGGGGCCACACTCCCCGCACCATCGCGCTTTGACCTGCGGCGTCCATTCGTGTTGAATACGCCCCGGGAGCCAAACGCAAGGAGGTCGAAGATGCCCGGGAGAATCGCGCTCGTTTCCCTCGCAACTGTCCTGATTCTCGGGGTCGGCGAAATGTCCTGCGACGCCGCGGGCCTCAGCAACCCCTTCTACGCGATGGACACGGCGTTCCGCCGGCCGGGCCTTACCCAGGACCAGCAGTTCAAACTGGTCAAGGACCTGGGCTACGACGGGATCGGCTGGCACCAGGAGCCGCCCGCCAGAGCCAGGGCCAACGCCGAGGCGATGGAAAAACTCGGACTCAAGATGTTCGCCATCTATTGTCCCTTGCGCGTCAACCCGAAAAGCGAACTGACCTACTCCCCCGACCTTCCGAAACTAATGGCCGCCCTCAAGGGCCACGGCACCATCGTCTGGGTCTACATCGCCGGGCGGGGACCCGCATTCGACAAACTCACCGGCAAGGAACCGCTGGTGGCCACGCTGCGCAAACTCTCCGAGATCGCCCAGGCCAATGGCCTGCGAATCGCCATCTACCCCCACTATGGACAGTGGACCGCCCGATTCGCCGACGCGACCAGGCTCGCCGAGGTCGTCAACCATCCGGCCTTCGGCGTCTCGTTCAACCTCTGCCACGCGCTGGCCGTCGGGGAGGAGAGCCGGATTCCCGACCTTCTGGCCCGTGCGGGCAAGCGCCTTTTCACCGTGACCATCTGCGGCGCCGATTCCGGCGTCACGGGTCCGAACTGGCGACGCCTCATCCAGACCCTCGACAAGGGCACCTACGACGTGGGAATCGTCCTGCGCAAACTCTCCGAGATCGGCTTCGAGGGTCCCATTGGCTTCCAGGGCTACGGCATCCGCGCCGACGCCCGCTCGATCCTCGAGCCGACAATCGCCGCCTGGCGAAAACTCGCCGGCCAGGCAATGCCCTAGTCCGCGCCTTTTCCAGGCGTCCGTGCCAGGCCGCGTTCGTTCGCGTCTCTCTCCCCAATTTGACCGCGCCCAATGCCGCCGCTATCGTGAGCCTACCAGGGAAACCGTTATGTTCCAGAAGCTCTCGCCTTCGGAATCGGCTATCGGCCTCGCCCTGGCCATGGTCACTCTTGCCGGCCTCGGAGGGCCGGCGTTCCCGGCGGAGAACCCTGCCAACGTCGCCCGGACCATTCTGGGGGCCGTCGGGGCCAAGGGCGGCCTGGTCGTCCATCTCGGCTGTGGGGACGGCCGGCTGACCGCCGCGCTCCACGCCTCCGATGCGTTCCTCGTCCACGGCCTCGACCGCTCCGGGGCGAACGTCCGCAAGGCGCGCAACCACATCCGCTCGCTCGGCCTCTACGGCAACGTCTCGGTCGAGCGCCTGACGGCCCGCCGCCTGCCCTACGCCGACGATCTGGTCAACCTCCTGGTGGTCAGCGACCCGTGCGGCATCCCCGATTCGGAGATGATGCGGGTGGTCGCCCCTGGCGGCGCCATACTCATCGAGGACGGCGGGCGCTGGCGCAAGCGCTCCAAGCCCCGGCCCCCCGACATTGACGACTGGACACATTACCTCTACGACGCCTCCGGCAACGCGGTCTCGCGCGACCGGCGCGTCGGGCCGCCGCGCTACGTCCAGTGGATAGCCGACCCGCGCTACATCCGCCACCACGACGCGCTCGCAACCGTCAGCGCGATGGTCTCGGCAAACGGGCGGCTCTTCTACATCGCCGACGAGGCCCCCGCCAGCCTCACCCACCTGCCGGGCAAGTGGAGCCTGATCGCCCGCGACGCCTTCAGCGGGGTTCTCCTCTGGAAGCGGGCGATAGCCCGGTGGGTGAACAACCTGTGGCCGTTCCGCGCCGGGCCTTTCGACCTGCCGCGACGCCTCGTGGCCGCCGGCGACAGGCTCTACGTCACCCTCGGCTACCAGGCGCCCATCTCCTGCCTCGATGCCGCCACAGGCGAGACCCTCCGCCTCTACGAGGGAACGGCCGGCGCCGAGGAACTCATCCTCCACGACGGGGTCCTCATCGCCACCCTGGGGCGTCCAGGCACAAGGAAACTCAACCCTTCCTCGGGCGGCCGGCGCGGGCGAACGCCCCTCGGCCCAGGTCTCAGCCCCGCCACCACCGCGACCGCCATCGTGGCCATCGAGGCCGCCTCGGGAAAGACCCTCTGGAAACTCAGCGGACAGGACGTCGCCGGCCTCTACGTCCAGACCCTCGCCGCCTCGGGCGACCGCGTGGTTTACAAGACCGACTATCGCGTCCGCTGCGTCGAACTGCGCAGCGGGCGGCGCCTGTGGCAGGCCAATGTCCCGACCAAAGGATTGACCACATTGGTCGTGGCCGATGGCCTCGTGCTCGTGGCCGACTCCTCGACCATCACGGCACTCGACCTGACCGACGGACGCAAACTCTGGAGCGGACCGTGCGCCGGCACGTTCCACGTCTCGCCCGACGTCTTCGTTATTGACGGGCTCGTATGGGCTGGCACGGGCCGGCCCGACAGGAAGTATCCGCTCCTGGCAATGGGTCGCGACCTGCGTACCGGCCAGGTCAAACGCCGCCTCGACCTGACGACAGAACTCTGGAGCACCGTTGCCCATCATCGCTGCCACAAGTGCAAGGCGACCACACGCTACATCCTCACCTCCCAGCGCGGCGTCGAGTTCCTCGACCTCCACGGCACGGACCACTACCAGAACAACTGGATCCGCGCCACCTGCCAACTCGGCCTCCTGCCAGCCAACGGCCTGCTCTACTTTCCGCCCCACTCCTGCGGGTGTTTCGCGAAGGGAAAGGTCAACGGCTTCTTCGCCACGGCCTCGCGGCGGCAAGAGGTCGCGCGGATTCCGCCAGTGCTCGAGAAAGGGCCGGCCTTCGGCCAGCGAGCGAGGGTCGCCGTCTCGAAGGGCGATTGGCCGACCTTCCGCCACGACCCCCTCCGCAGCGGCACAGCCTCCTCGCCGGTCTCTTCGTCGGGCCTGCGAGTGGCCTGGCAGACCTCGCTGGGGGCGAGACCCTCGACCATGACCGTCGCAGGCGGCCGCCTCTATGTGGCAGCCGTGGATCACCACACTCTCCATTGCCTCGAGGCCGCCACAGCCAAGCGCCTCTGGGCGTTCACGGCCGGCGGCCGGGTGGATAGCCCCCCGACAATCCACGATGGCCTCGCGCTCTTCGGCTGCGCCGACGGCTGGCTCTATTGCGTGCGCGCCGACACCGGGGAACTTGTCTGGCGCTATCGCGCGGCGCCCGACGAGCGACGGGTCGTTTGCCGAGACCAACTCGAATCGGCCTGGCCCTGCCACGGCGCCGTGCTCGTCCTGGGCGGCGTGGCCTACGTGGCCGCGGGCCGCTCGTCCTACCTCGATGGCGGAATCCGCCTGTGCGCCCTCGAACCCCGAACGGGAAAACTCATCCACGAAGCCACCGTCGCATCCAAACACCTCAAATACCCGGATGTCTCGTATCAGGAACACATCCGCGACGCTACCCTCGCCGACGTCCTGATCAGCGACGGCACCGACCTCTATATGCGGATGATGCGCTTCGACCCGTCGCTGCGGCGCCAGGGGCCGGCGCGCCGCCACCTCTTCGCCGTCCCGGGCCTCCTCGACCCCTCGTGGCATTACCGCATGCTATGGATGTACGACGACGACCGCCGCATGCCAGGCATCATGGGCTTCGAGGGGCCGAAGAGCTACTACGTCAACCACCCCTACAACCCGGAAAGGTCTCCGAGGGAGTGGCTGAACTTCCTGGCGCCCGCCGGCCAACTCCTGGCCATTGACGGCAACCGCGCTTTCGGCATCCGCGCCATCTACGACGTCAAGGGCTTTCAGGGCCAGACCCAGGGCTGTCGCATCTACCGCATGGACCTGGTGGCCGGACGCTGGCAGCGGAAGTGGATTCACCGCGTCCCGATCCAGTTCCGGGCCATGGTCCTCGCGGGCGAGGCCCTCTATCTGGCGGGCTGGCCGGATGTCCCCGACAAGGACTACCCCTGGGCAGCCGCAGATGGACGCCACGGCGGCATCCTCTGGGCCGTCTCGGCGGCCACAGGCGAGAAACTCGCCGAGAGCAAACTCCCAGCCGCCCCGGTCTTCGACGGCATGGTCGCCGCCGCGGGCCGGCTGTTCATCGCTTGTCGCGACGGCCGGATTCTCTGTCTCGGGAGCAAGAGCCAATGAAACACCACAAGTTGTTTTTCCTCATCGCCCTTCTTGGCGCAACGCTCGCATGCACTCAGGCGAGTGGAGCGGTCTCTGCCGCCGACATCCTGAAGGCCACGGGAGTGAAAGGGGGACTCGTCGTCCACCTCGGCTGTGGGGACGGCCGGCTGACCGCCGCGCTCCACGCCTCCGATGCCTACCTCGTCCACGGCCTCGACCCCGAAGAGGCAAACGTCCGCAAGGCGCGCGACCATATCCGCTCGCTCGGCCTCTACGGCAAGGTCTCGGTCATGCACTGGCCTTATGCCCGCCTGCCCTACGCCGACAGGCTGGTGAACCTGGTCGTGGCCGAGAACCTGGGCAAGGTGACAATGGGGGAGGTCATGCGGGTGCTCGCTCCCGGCGGCGTCGCCTACGTCAAGGAGCGTGGCCAGTGGCGGCTCGTGCGAAAGCCCTGGCCCAGGGCAATTGACCAGTGGACACATTACCTCCACGGCCCGGACAACAACGCGGTGGCAAACGACACCGAGGTCGGCCCACCGCGACGCACGCGCTGGGTCGCCGGGCCTCTATGGGCTCGCAGTCACGAGTTCCTCTCGAGCCTGTGCGCGATGGTCACGGCGGGTGGGCGCCTCTTCTACGTCTTCGACTTCGGCCTCACGGGGGTCACGCCGAAAAACCTGCCTGAGCACTGGACCCTCGTCGCACGCGACGCCTTCAGCGGCGTCCTCCTCTGGAAGCGACCAGTGCCGAAGTGGGGCACGAAAGGCTGGAAGCGCTCGGCGCTCCGCAGCATCCCCCCAGACGTTCCCCGAAGGCTCGTGGCCGAGGGCGACCGCCTGTTCTTCACCCTCGGCTACGACGCCCCCGTCTCGATGCTCGACGCAGCCACGGGAAAGACCCTCGCCACCTATCCCCAAACACAAGGCGCCGGCGAACTCCGCCTCCTCGATGGCATCCTGCTCGCCAGACTCGCCAGCGGCTCGATCGTGGCCATAGACACCGCCAAGGCCAAGACCCTCTGGAAGAGCAAAGACCCCGCGCGGCCCGTCTCCTGGGGGGCCAGCGACGGCAAGGTCTTCTACCAGACGGGCAAAACGATCCGCTGCCTCGGCCTCCGCGACGGAAAGACCATCTGGGAGAGGCCCGCGCAGGGCACCGCCTCTCTGATGGTCGCAGCCGAGGGTCGCCTCGTGGTCACAGGCCGCGGCGGCGCCCAGGCCCTCTCCCTCGCCGACGGCAAGCCGCTCTGGAAGAGCAATCTCAAGCCAGGCGGACGAGGCGAACTCTTCGTCGCAGGCGGCAAGATATGGGTCTGGGGCAGAGACGCCGTCACCGGCTACGACCTCGCCACCGGCAAGCAGGCCAAGGTCGTGGACGCCTCGGACGTCTTCACCAAAGGCCATCACCCTCGCTGCTACCAGGCCAAGGCCACGGTCCGCTACCTGATAACCCCGAATCGCGGCGCCGAGTTCGTCGGCATCGCCGGAGACCCGAACGTCCAGAACGACTGGATTCGCGGCCCATGCCGCTACGGCGTGATGCCCGGCAACGGCCTTTTCTATGCGCCGCCGGACCCGTGTTTCTGCTACCCCGGGGTCAAGTTGCCCGGCTTCAACGCGCTGGCCCCGCTCGCCGAGAAGCGCGTCCCGGCGCTCTCGCCTCGCCTCATCCGCGGCACGGCCTACGAGGCGCTCCGCGAGGCGAGCGGGCAGCCGGAGACAGGCGACTGGCCCACCTATCGCCACGACCCCGCGCGCAAAGGCTCCACCGACGGCCAGGTGCCCGCAAGGGTCCGGCCCTCGTGGTCGGTCGAGTTGCCCGGCCCGCTCACGCCCCTCGTCGTTGCCGATGGGCGGGTTTTCCTCGCGGCCAAAGACCACTTCACGCTCTACGCGCTCGATGCGCGCTCGGGGAAGACCCTCTGGACCTTCCTCGCCGGCGGCAGGATCGACTCCCCGCCGACCGTTGATGGCCAGCGGGTGGTCTTCGGCTGCGGCGATGGTTGGGTCTATTGCCTGAGGGCGAGCGATGGCGCGCTGGGCTGGAAGTTCCGCGCCGCACCAGCCGACAAACTCATCGTGGCATTCGGTCGCCTCGAGTCGCCGTGGAGAGCCCACGGCAGCGTCCTGGTCCTCGACGGGGTGGTTTACTGCACCGCCGGCCGCTCGACCTACCTGGACGGCGGCATCCGCATCCTCGCACTCGACGCCGCCACGGGGAAATTGCTCCACGAAACGACCCTCGACACCTGGTCCCGCACCCGCGACGACGCCAAGGGCAAACCCTTCATCCCCGGCTACCACATGGAAGGCGCGTTCTCCGACGTCCTGGTCTCTGATGGCCAATCAATCTTCATGGGGCAGTACAAGTTCGACCGCCGCCTGCGCGAGTTGCCCTGCCCGTACGTGATGCCCGACCCGAAGGAGAAAGCCACGGTCTTGAAACCCAGCGGCCAACCCTATTTCGTGCCCGACGCGGCCAAGTGGGGTGGCCTCGAGACCCATCAGCGCAACTGGCTCGAACGCACCCAGGCCGGCCTGGTGGCCGAGCTGCGGAAGCGCTTCGGCGGCTGGAGCCTCGGGCAGCGCCTGATGGGCCTCCACGTCCTCTCCACCGCCGGCTTCCTCGACGACACCTGGTTCAATCGCACGTTCTGGACATACTCGCGGTTCTGGCCCGGCTACTACATCGCCAACCTGGCGCCCAAGACCGGGCAACTCCTGGTCGTCGGCCCGAAGAAAACCTACGCCGTCCAGTCCTACCCCACCCGCAACCTTCAAAGCCCACAGTTCTACCCGGGCACGAAAGGCTACCTGTTGCTCGCCGACTCCAACGACAACGAGCCCGTGCTCGACCCCCAGACCCGCATGACCACCAAGGGCTGGGGCTACAGGCGAAAGGCCCCGCCGGCCTGGTTCCACTGGCTGCCCGTGCGGATCAGGGCGATGGCTCTCGCGGGAGAGCGGTTGTTCGCCGCCGGCCCGCCGGATGTCGTTCCCCCCGACGACCCGATGGCATCGTTCGAGGGGCGAGCCGGGGCGGAGCTGAGGGTCTTCGCCGCCAGCGATGGCCAGGAACTTTTCAAGGCGAAGTTGCCCTCCCCGCCGGTCTTCGACGGCCTCGTGGCTGCCGGCGGCCAGTTGTTCATGACCACGATGGATGGCCACGTCGTGTGCCTCGCGGGACGCTGAGCAACGAGCCGCGGGCCGCGGCTGTCTGGGTCCACCGGTCTGTGGGCGGAACGCCCCGCCTGGGAGGAATGGACCTCCTGGTGGCACAGGCATTCTTGCCTGTGCGGGCACGGCAGTGCCGTGCCCCTACGAGCGCTGCGTGCGGGCCACGGCGCGTGCGTCGCGGGGCG
>CAYYCI010000131.1:0-8838 GCA_964470215.1 uncultured Planctomycetota bacterium | reverse complement strand
TTTCCAGCCTGTGCAACGACCCGAGGATGTCGGCCTGGAAAGTCCAAATCCCAAACGCCCGATTCCCTGGGCGCCCTCGCCGGCCTGCGCGATGGCCCCTCCCAAGCCTGTCCGTCCGTGTTTGTCCGTGTGCGCCCGTGTCAGTCGGTGTGGGTCCGCATGCGCTCGGCGAGGTCTTTCAGGATGGCGAGCGCCGCTGGCTCGGGGCCGTAGCGGAGCATGCCACCCAGGCGCCGGCCGAGGCGGAAGACCGCCACGCGGCCAAGATATGGTCTCGGGACGACGAAGCCCTCCTCGCCGATGGCCAATGGCGCCGGGGCTTTCCCTCCGGTGGGGAGGCTGCGAAGTCTGGCTAGCGCTCCTGCCGCCTCGGCAGGGGTGGGGAAAGTGGCGGCGAAGACCGTCGCCGTGCGGTCGCCAACCGCGTATTCGGCTTTGACCACGTTCTTGAGGAACTCGTGGCCCATGAAGTCGGTCGGCACCCATTCCTCGGAGCGCGGCACTCGAGCGTTTTCGGGGAGCAAGGCAAGGCAGTGTGGCAACCCCTGGCCGGGCGGCAGACGCTCGGCCAGGGCGTGAGCGAGGGCGACCAGGTCGGGCTTCGGGAACGCGCTCGCAATTGCCACGTAGCACGAACCCTGCCAGAAGTCCACGGCGCCGGAGCCCCCTGCACCCTCGGAGCCGACCTGAAGGGGGTGCTGGCGGAAGTTCGTCCGGAACCGGAAGAGGCCGAAAGCCGCGAGGGGCGAGGTCATATCGAAGAGGTCAATGGTGGCGGTGGCGCCGCCCGGTCCCCGATATTCGGCCTCGGCCAGGCTGCGGAAGCCGAAGGCCAGGACCGATGGGGCCTCGCCGTCAATCGCCTCGAAGAGCCGCCGGGCGTCGAACCGCTCGACCGGCCCGACCCTTTCCCAGTCGCCGATTCGCCGGGCGAACGGCTCCCGGCCCGGCCTCGGGCCTCCGCACCCGGCCAGGACGATGAGCGCGACGGCCAGAACCTCAGACCGAGAGGACACGGTGTGCCTCCCATAACCTACGCGGGATGTCCACGCCGTTCGGGCAGATGGCCCGGCACGTTCCGCAGTCGCGACATGCGATGGCGGTTCGCCGCCTCGGCAGGGCGGCGTAGGCGGCGCGAGCCTCGGCACGATGGCCGTGGAGGAAGTAGCCGTGGAAGCGGAGGATGTCCTGGGTGAGGATGCCGTGCGGGCAGGCCTCCTGGCAGGCGCCACAGAAACCACAAGTTCGTGAGGACGCTGCCCAGCGTTCGAGGGCCTCGCGATCGGCGGCTGCGAACTCGATGGAGGGGACCTTGAGGTTCTCCTCGACGTGGGTCATGTTGGTCATTCCACAGACGACGGTGGCGACCGGGGGCACGTCGAGGACATAGCGGTAGCAAAGTTGGTGGATGGAGAAGCCCTTCTTTTTGAACCTGGGGTCTTTTATTTTTGCGGCAATCTCGTCGGCGCGGAATGCGGCCTTGATGGCGATGACGCCCAGGTCGGCCTTCCTGGCGGCCTCGAGAGCGGGGCGAATGGTCTTCAGGTCGGCCCGTGCGAGGCCACCCCACCATCCGCTGGTTGCCGAGAAGGCGACCATTGCCACGTCGTAGATGCCGACCTCGACGGCCTTGCGGAGGACCTCGGCGGGCTTCTGGTGTTCGCTGATGCCGATGAATCGCGCCTTGCCTTGTTTCTTGAAGTTCTGGGCGGCGGCGAGCCACTCCTCGTTGTCCACGAACTCGGCCAGGCTCCTCACTCCGTGGAGCATGAGGATATCAACGTGGTCGGTGCGGAGTTTTCGGAGCGCCTGGTCCATGAGTTGGGCCGAACGCTGCCTGACGCGTTGGCCGGCTCGCATTTCGCGGACGAGGACTTGCTTTGTGCAGATGAAGACTTTGTCCCTGCGGCCGCCGCCGCTGAAGAATTCGCCATAGGCCGTCTCGCAGCGGCCGCCGCCGTAGATTTGCGAGGCATCGAAGAGGTTCACGCCGCCCTCGAAGAGGCGCGCGAGGAGTGGGATGCGGTCCGGGGTGGTGTGTTGGCCGCCGTGGGTGATGCGCGAGACCATCAGGTTCGTCCGCCCGAGCCGAGCGTATTTCATGCCGGGCCGCTCGTTGCGGCGTTCGAGTTTCTCCTGGCGCGCTTCCCCCGCGATTGCAGGAAGGGCGATGCTGCCGGTCGCCAGCGCCGCGTGCCGAAGGAAATCTCGTCGTCTCATTCGCTCTCTCCTCGCAACCCCTCCGCCCCAACTGATTCTAACAGGAATGCGACCAAAGGCTCAAACGCATTTCGTCGTGGCCTCGCCGCGCGTCGTTTTTCCATCGCAGGGGGATAAGCCCGGCCTGGTGGGCGCAACTGGCGGCGTTGCTTGACAGGGCGCGGCGTTGTTCTTAGCCTAGTGGCCGTGGCGAGTGGAAGACGGGACAGACAGGAGGAACGATGATGAGGACGACGGGGACGCTTCTGGGTATCGCGCTCGCGGCGGCTCTCCTGGGCTGTTCGAGCGAGAAGACCGCCACGGAGAAGCCGAAGGCCGCGAAGGCCAAGACGAAGATCACGGTGGGCTTCAGCCAGATCGGGGCCGAGAGTTCCTGGCGCACTGCGGAAACGAACTCCATCCGCGAAGAGGCGAAAAAGCGCGGGATCGATCTGAAATTCTCGGACGCCCAACAGAAGCAGGAGAACCAGATACGGGCGCTCCGCAGTTTCATAGCTCAAGGCGTCGACGCGATCATTCTGGCGCCGAAGGTCAAGAGCGGCTGGGACGTGGTGCTCCGCGAGGCCAAGGAGGCGGGCATCCCGGTCGTGCTCGTTGACCGTGGGGTCGAGGTCCCCGACCCCTCGCTCTATGCGACCCTGATCGCCTCGGATTTCGTCGAGGAGGGGCGGATGGCCGCCGAATGGCTGGTCAAGAAGACGGGGGGGAAGTGCAAGGTCGTGCAACTCGAGGGCACCCCCGGCTCCGACCCCGCCAACGACCGCAAGAAGGGCTTCGAGGAGGTGATCGCCAAGCACCCTGGCATCGAGATAATCGCCTCGCAGACAGGCGACTTCCGCCGCTCCGAGGGCAAGCGGGTGATGGCCAACATCATCAACGCCAAGGGCAAGGACATCCAGGCCGTCTATGCCCACAACGACGACATGGCCCTCGGGGCCATCCAGGCCCTCGAGGCCGCGGGGATGAATCCCGGGAAAGATGTGCTGGTGGTCTCGATTGACGGGGTGCGCGATGCCTTCCTGGCGATGATCGAGGGGAAGCTCAACGCCACTGTCGAGTGCAACCCGCTGCTGGGGCCGGCGGCCTTCGATGCGGTCGAGAAGATTCTTCGCGGGGAGAAGGTGCCCAAGCGCATCGTGGTCAAGGACCGCATCTTCACCCAGGAGACGGCAGCCGAGGACATCAAGACCCGGAAGTACTGAACGAGCCACATGCCAGATGACCCGCCGATCCTCGAGATGCGCCAGATCACCAAGCGCTTCCCAGGCGTCCTGGCGCTCGACCGGGTGGACTTCGCCATGCGAAGGGGCGAGGTCCACGCCCTCATGGGGCAGAATGGCGCAGGCAAGTCCACCCTGATCAAGGTCCTCACCGGGGTCTTTCCCCGCGACGGTGGGGAGGTGTTCTTCGAGGGCGCGCCCTTCGCGCCCCGCTCGCCCCTCGAGGCTCAACACCGCGGCATCAGCACCATCTACCAGGAGGTCAATCTGATCCCGTACCTGTCGGTGGCCGAGAACATCTTCCTCGGGCGCCAGCCGCGGCGGTTCGGGCGGATTGACTGGGCGACGATGCGGCGGCGCGCCTCGGAACTCCTGCGGACCTTCGACCTCGAGTTGGATGTCGAGCGCCCCGTCGCCTCATATCCCGTGGCCATCCAACAGATGGTGGCGATCGCGCGGGCGGTGGACATCTCGGCGCGCCTGATCATCATGGACGAGCCGACCTCGAGCCTCGACGAAAACGAGGTCCAGAAGCTCTTCGAGGTCATCAGGAGCTTGCAGAACCGCGGCGTGAGCATCCTCTTCATCACCCACTTCCTCGCCCAGGCGTTCGAGGTCTCCGACCGCATGACGGTCCTGCGCAATGGGCGGCTCGTCGGGGTCTTCGAGACGGCGAGGCTGACGCGCCTGGAGTTGATCGGCCACATGCTCGGCAAGGACCCCAGCGCGGTGGCCGAACTGGAGCGGACGAAGGCCAGACCCGCCGCCGAGAGTGGCGAGACCCCGCTCCTCGAGGCACGCGGCCTGGGGCGGAAAGGCTCCATCGAGCCTTTCGACCTGGCGGTCCACGAGGGCGAGGTTCTGGGCTTGGCGGGGCTTCTCGGCTCGGGGCGCACCGAGGCCGCGAGGCTGCTCTTCGGCATTGACCGCCCGACCAGCGGCTCCGTGGCCATCGAGGGCCGTCTGGTCAGAATCCGCTCGCCGCGGGCCGCCACCAACCTCGGCATAGGCTTCTGCCCCGAGGACAGGAAGACCGACGGGATCGTGCCGGACCTCTCGGTGCGCGAGAACATCGTCCTGGCGGTCCAGCGGAGACTCTCGCGCTTCGGCCTGGCCTCGCGGAAGAAACAACGCGCGCTGGCCGAGAAGTTCATGCGCCTCCTGGGCATCGTGGCCGCCAGCCCCGAGCAGCCGGTCAAGACCCTCAGCGGCGGAAACCAGCAGAAGGTCATCCTGGCCAGGTGGCTGGCCGCCAGTCCACGGCTCCTGATCCTCGACGAGCCGACGCGCGGGATAGACGTCGGGGCGAAGGCCGAGGTCGAGGAACTGGTCGAGGAACTCTCGCGCAAAGGCGTGGCCGTCATCTTCATCTCCTCCGAACTCGAGGAGGTTGTTCGACGTAGCCACCGGGTGGCCATCCTGCGCGACAGGCGCAAGATCGCCGAACTGGCAGGCGAGGAGATAACCGAGGGCGCCATCATGGAGACTATCGCCCACGCAGGAGACCATGGCGACGACCAGCCAAGCTAACCACCCCGCCCGACTGCGGCCGTGGGAACACAAGAACTTCTGGCCGGTGGTGGCGCTGGCCGCCATCCTCGGCATCAATCTCGCCCTCTTCCCCCAGAAATTCCTGTTCCTTCGCGAAGGCCGCCTCTACGGCACCCTCAGCGAGGTCCTCCAGCAGGGCAGCACCGTGATGGTGCTGGCGGTCGGGATGACCCTGGTGATAGCGACCGCGGGCATTGACCTGTCGGTCGGCTCGGTGATGGCCATCTGTGGCGCGGTGGCCGCGCTGTTGCTCACCAGGACAGCCCTCCCGCTCGGGGGCGTCGTCGTGGTGGCGCTCGCGGTGGGCGCTTGCGCCGGACTCTGGAACGGGGTTCTGGTGGCGTTCCTGGGCCTCCAGCCCATTGTGGCGACCCTGATCCTGCTGGTGGCCGGGCGGGGCGTGGCTCAACTCTTGACCAGCGGCCAGATAATCACCTTCAAGCACCCGGCCTTCAAGTTCATCGGCACGGGCCATCTCCTCGGGCTGCCGTTCCCGGTCTACCTGGTGGTCATTGTGGCGGGAGCGACAATTCTGGCGACGCGCCTGACGGTGGCGGGGCTCTACGTCGAGGCGGTTGGGAACAACGAGCGGGCAAGTCGCCTGGCCGGGCTGCGGCCTGGGCTGGTCAAGTCGCTCGTCTATGGCTTTTCGGGGCTGTGTGCGGCGGTCTCGGGGCTGATCGAGACCTCGTATATCAGCGCCGCCGACATCAATAAGTGTGGGGAGTACATCGAACTGGACGCGATCCTGGCGGTTGTCATCGGCGGGACGCCTTTCACCGGGGGTCGCGCGAACATCGTCGGCTCGGTGATCGGGGCTGCGATCATGCAGGCGCTCTCGACCACCATCCAGATGCTCGACGTGCCCGCCGCCTACACCCTGGTGGTCAAGGCCCTCGCGGTCGTGGCGGTCTGTTCGCTGGGTTCGGAGAAGTTTCGCAGGGCGATGCGGCGCCTGGTGCCGGCGGGGGCGAGTTGATGCCGCGAATCAGCCAGAAACACATCCCGCTCCTCTCGACCATCGGGGTCTTCCTCCTCCTCTACGCCATCGCCTCGCTCCGCTACGACCGATTCTTCACCGTCAGGGTCTTCCTGAACTTCTTCCGCGACAACTCGTTCCTCGGGATCATCGCGGTCGGGATGACGTTCGTGATCCTCTCCGGGGGCATTGACCTGTCGGTCGGCTCGGTTCTGGCGCTGACGACCGTGGTCGCGGCCCTGCTCATCGAGCGCCTGGGCGTCCATCCCGCGCTGGCCATCGCTGCCGTCCTGGTCATGGGCACGGCCATCGGCTTCGCAATGGGCTGCGTGATCCACCACGTGGGCATTGCACCATTCATCGTCACCCTCGCCGGGCTGTTCTTCGCAAGGGGCCTCGCGCTGGTCCTCTGCGACGGCTCGATCACGATTGACAACCCCATCTACCGCGCCGTGACGGCCTGGAAGATCCCGATAGGTCGAACCGGCCTGCCTCTGACCGCTCTGACCTTCCTCGCCGTGCTGGTTGTGGGCATCTACGTCTCGGTCTACACCTCTTTCGGGCGCAATGTCTATGCCATCGGGGGCAACGAGGAGGCCGCGATGCTCATGGGCGTGCCCATAGGGAAGACCAAGATCGGGGTCTACACCCTCAGCGGCTTCTGTTCCGCGCTCGCCGGGGTCATCTACACTCTCTACGGCTCGAGCGGCGACCCGCGAGCCGGGGTTGGCCTCGAGCTCGATGCGATTGCCTCGGTGGTCGTCGGAGGGACCCTTCTTAGCGGCGGGGTGGGATACGTCTTCGGAACTCTCATCGGGGTGTTGATCTTCGGGGTGATCCAGACCGCCATCACCTTCGAGAACCTCAACTCGTGGTGGACCCGCGTGGCCATCGGCCTGCTCCTGTTGCTTTTCATCCTCCTCCAGAGGCTCTTCGCCAGGCCAAGGCTGCGGGCGAATGCCTGAAAGGAGAAGCGACCGTGCGAACCCGACGCCAGTTCATCGCGACCACCCTGGGGAGCGCAGCCTCGTTGGCCAGCGGCTGTTTCGCCGCCCCGGCCCGCGACCACAGGCCGAACGTCCTGTTCATCGCGATTGACGACCTGAACGACTGGACCGGCTGCCTGGGGGGCCACCCCGACGTGAAGACCCCCAACATAGACCGCCTGGCGGCCCGCGGGGTGCTCTTCACCCATGCCTATTGTTCCGCCCCGGCGTGTAACCCCTCGAGGGCGAGTCTCCTGACCGGCATCCTCCCCTCGACCTCCGGCGTTTACCTCAACCCTCAGCCCTGGCGGCCCGTGATGCCCAAGGCCGTCACCTTGCAGCAACACTTCATGGCCCACGGCTACCACGTGGTGGGCGCGGGAAAAGTCTTCCACGGTCGCTACAACGATCCCGCCTCGTGGCACGACTACCTCCCGAAGGGCGGCGACCCCCTTCCGCCGAACCGCCCCTGCAACGGCATCAAGGGCACCGCACATTTCGACTGGGGGCCGCTGGACGTCGCGGACAAGGACATGAACGACTACAAAATGGTCTCCTACGGCGTCGAATACCTCGGGAAGCGACACGACCGCCCCTTCTTCCTGGCCGTGGGCATCTTCAAGCCGCACCTGCCGTGGTACGTCCCCAGGAAATACTTCGAGATGTATCCCCCCGAGCGAATCCACCTGCCAGAGGTCAACGACCACGATCTCGACGACGTGCCCCCGCTGGGCCGCCGCATGGCGCGTCCCGAAGGCGACCACCGCAAGGTGGTCGAACACCACCAGTGGCGGCGGGCGGTCCAGGGCTATCTGGCCAGCATCAGTTTCTGCGATGCCATGGTCGGCCGCCTGCTCGATGCCTTCCTGGCGAGCCGCTACGCCGACAACACGATCGTCGTCCTCTGGGGCGATCACGGCTGGCACCTGGGCGAGAAACTCCATTGGCGCAAGTTCGCCCTCTGGGAAGAGGCAACCCACGCCCCGCTATTCTTCGCCGCGCCCGGCGTAACTCCCGCCGGCGCAAGATGCGACCGAACCGTCAGTTTCATTGACATCTACCCGACTCTGATCGAATTGTGCGGCCTCAGCCCCAGGAAAGAACTCGAGGGCGTGAGCCTCGCCCCACTGCTCAAGGACCCGAAGGCGCCGTGGGACAGGCCAGCCCTGACGACCTATGGCCGCAACAACCACACCATCCGCTCCGAGCGCTGGCGCTACATCCGCTACCGCGACGGCTCGGAGGAACTCTACGACCACACCAAAGACCCGCTCGAGTGGACGAATCTGGCCACGCGCCCGCAATACGCCAGGGTCAAGGCCGAACTCGCCAGGTGGCTTCCGAAGACCAACGCGCCCGACGCCCCGTTCGAGAAGAAAATCCGTCGGGACAAGAAATCGAAGAAGCAGGCCAGCGCGTGGCGTTGGCGCCACACCCCGCCGTGGTTCCTCGCCCTGGCCGACGACGAGCCGCGCGACGGCTTCGTTCGTGCCCGCCCGCGTTCCGAGACCAGGCATCTCGATCGCGCCCCCTTCCCGGGGTGATTGAGCCTTGAAGACCCGGCCGGCTATTTCCGTCAGCGGATTCGTCAGGTCTTCCAGCCTTGCACGCGGATCGTCCGGTGGCTCAGGGTTTCCATCTCATAATTCTGGTGGCACATCTATGAGGAAACGCGGGATGGCAGCGCGCCGGGGCGCGTGGGCTTTGGCACGCTTTTTGCACCGCAATCAATTGCCAGGCGAGAAGGAAAAGAATGCCTTGGCTGGCTGCCAACTCCGCCTCCTCGTCCCGAATCTCCACATGCCGAACGCTTTACGTTCTCTTGACGAAGCATTCTTTTCCTTCTCGCCTGCATCAGGAACCCACGGTGCACAAAAGCGTG
>CAYYCI010000130.1:4186-8899 GCA_964470215.1 uncultured Planctomycetota bacterium | reverse complement strand
GAAAGACCCGACCCCCATCGTCCAATTCATCCTCGCCCACGCCCCGAAACCCTGATTCGCCGGAGGACGCTTGCGGGCGGGGCCCCTGTGCCCCGCGGCGGACCGATCTCACCACAGAGGCACAGAGAACACAGAGGGAACGTGGCCGGGCGCCGGCCAGCGTGCTATGTTGCATCATTGACCAGCGATGCCAGGCAGCCCGATTATTCTCCATCCGTGTTCATCTGTGTTCATCCGCGGTTCCGTCCCTGTGGGACGAGATGCCCAGCCTATAGGCACTCGAGCCTCACGGCAGACAACCCGGCTTGTAGGCGGGCCGTCTCGGCCCGCGTTCGACAACCCCGGGAGCGGGCACGACGTGTCGTGCCCCTACAACCCACGCGATTCGCCCGGTTTCTGCCCCCATCGCTGGCGCGGCATTTCCTCCCGGCAAACAGTCTCCCCGGTGGCACAGGCTTTCCAGCCTGTGGCTTACGCGGGGCAGGGACGGCTCGCCCACAACTCATGCGCCATCTGCGCCGACGGCCCATGCAGGGGAAGGTCGCCAGGTTCCCCTCTCCGCGGCTTCTCTGCGGTCTCCGCGGTGGCTGGCGCCCGCTCCCGCGGTAAAGCGACGGAAGAAGGCAAAGGCGCTGCCGGTCAGTCGGTGAGGAAGGGTCTGAGAGCCACAACCGGGGGTGGGCAGCCGTCGAGGTGGCGGCGGCCGTGGGCGAACTGGCGCTGGCAACGGCCAACCAGGATGGCGTCGGGCTCGGCGGGCGGGCGGTTGCCGATGACGATGAGCCGCTGCGGCAAGCCGGCCCCAGCCCGGGAGTTCTCGCGCAGGGCGCGGATGAGGTTCAACTTACACGCGCTGCACGAGCCGTCGCTCTGGAGACGGAGGCCCGGGAGTTCGCGCAGCATGGCCTCGTAAGGCCGCTCGAAGCGACGGCGAATCGCGGCGATGTCCCCGCCGACGACGCGTATGTCCCGGGGCTCGAGCAGGCCCTCCTCGATTGCGTAGCGGAGGGTGCGCGCTTCCTCGACCTCCACTCCCATAGCCCTGGCGGCCACTGCGTCGAGCGACGGGGTGTGGCGGCTGGCGAGGATGTGGCCGAAGTTGGCGGGTCGGCCGGCGTGTGGGCCGATGCCCTCCATGCCTAGCGTGCCGTCGGCTATGGCGAGGTCCGGGGCGATGAGGCGATTGAGGGCGACGATGGCGCGGTCTATCTCCAGGTTGTTGTGGAAGGCGCGCTTGTCCTCCGCGCGGATGCAGCCCTTCAGGTTCTTCATCCCGAGGGTCACGAGGCAGTCAATGTGGGTCTTCATCACGGCGGCGTTGATGACGACGTCGGCGTCGAAGACGAACCGGCTGATGCCGAGTCGAGGCGGCAGGTGGGGGGAGACATTGCGGAAGATGCGATAGGGGTGATTGTGCATCACGGCCCACTCGGCTCCCGCCTCTTCGACGGCGCGCGCCATACCCGTCTGGGTGAAGACCGCTTCGGGCTGCGTGATGCCCCAGTATGGGCCGTCGGCAACGAGGATTCGCCGTGCGCCACGGCTCCTCGCCCACTCGATGAGCGCAACGACCAGTGCGGGATTCGTGGTGCTGGCGGTCGTCCAGTGGTGTGGGGCGTGGAGGTTCGGCTTGATGAGGACAGAATGGCCACGACGAACGATGTCGTCCGCCTCGGCGAGTTCGAGCAGGCGCGGCAGGAGGCCCGAGTAGTCCCCATCGCTGGGCAGGACGGCGACGGTTTTCACCTTTCCAGGAACCTTTCGAGCCATTCGCCGAAGTTCCATTTTGGCTCGTAACCCAGGAGCGTTTCGGCCTTGGCGATGCTGTACCAGCGCTCGATCTTCGCCGGGAGCGCGACCCCGCGTTCCTCCAGAAGTCGGGCCTTCGGGAAGTAGCGGAGGATGACCGCCCTCGCGTCGGTCAACAACTCCGGGGCATCCGCCCTCGTGAACGGGACCCTGGCCGTGATGATCATCGCCTCGTTCTGGACCTGGCTCTCGAGAGCCAGGAGATGGGCCATTGCCACGTCGGAGACGTGGAGCCACTGCCCCAGGAGCGAAAGCCCCCAGGCGGGGTCGTCCTCGTCGCGGGGGACAAATGTCCCGGGCCGCAGGGCGACGTATGGCAGGCCGTGGCGGTGGCGCATCATCTCACAGAATTGTTCCCCCACGTGCTTCGTGATGCCGTAGAGGTCTTCGCGTCGGCGGCAGGGGCGGGATTCGTCGAAGGGCAATTCGTCTGGGCCCTCGTAGCCATAGCCCATCGCGGCGATGCTGCTGGTGTAGATGACCCGCCTGACCCCGGCCTCGACGGCTGCGCGCAGGACGTTGCATGTGCCCTTGATATTGCAGTCGAGGTACTCGTCGGGGGAGTGAGGGGTTGCGGGATGGACGGCTGCGAGGTGGAGCACCTCGTCCACGCCGTCGCAGAGCGGTTTCGTCTCGTCCCAGTTGGCGAGGTCTGCCTGGACGAACTCGTGGGTCGTCTCGAGGGGCGCGCGGTCGGTGAGGCGGAGCCTGAACGTCCCCTGGTGTTCGAGCAGTGGGACGAGTGCCCTGCCCAACGCCCCCGCCGCGCCAGTGACCAGAACCGTCTTCATGCCATGGCTCCGGGTCCGTCGGGCCTATCGGAGAGGCCAGTTACTGTATGCGCGGCTAACGCGATGCCCGGTCGGTGGCGCGTCTGGCACGACGAACCAATTGCGACTACGGCAAGAACCTCTGGAGGAGCTCCGATAGGCGCGCACCGCACCTCACATGGCGAATGTCGTGCTCCTTGCCCGCGAAAGACACCTGCTCTTGCTCAAGCATCTTCCTTTCGGACCGCGTCCAGCGCTTGGCCAGAGCCAGCGCAAGAAACCGAGAGCAGGCCCGAAATGAGGGACACCTCGCAATCAGGTCGGCGAGAGTATCGACCGCGTTGCGCATCTTTTCTCCCACCTCTCTCGCGTGAACCGTTTTCGCCTTCAGCTCCGCCAAGACGAGTGTTGGCGCCGGGGTCTGAAGGAAGATAATGCAGTCACACATCTTTACGTCAGACCGGAGCAGGTCCCCCTTGACCAACAAGAAATCGCCGACTTCTTTGAGCCGTAGGCTGCACTTCCCCTCGCGGCACCTGCGTCTTTCCGCCCTCTTCTGCGAGTCATCGAGGCACCCGCGCACCTCGTCAAGAGCGTTCGGCGCCATTCAGCCTCTCTCCCGAGCCCTCTCAATGGCGATATTCTCCTCGTATAGTTCTTCGTGGATTCGCAGGAACTCGTCCTCTGGTATCCCGTCCTCGTCAACCTCAATTGCTTTGATCCTGTGGCCGCGACTCCTCTTGTCGTAAGAGAACACATAAAGCCCCACATCGCTTGGGCTCAGAACCGCATTTTTCAAATCGGGGAACTTCTCTTCAAGTGCATCCTTGTCCAAGGAACCGAGCTTGACAAGACTGCTCAGCTGCTCGACGAGCCAATCGCTGTGGGTGGTGACGAGGACGTAGACGCCTCGACGGACCAAGCGGGCCAGATACTTTGCCACAATGCGCTGGTTGGCCGGATGCAGGTGGGCTTCCGGTTCCTCAATGATGAGCACGCTTCCTGGGGTCACGACGTATTTTAGATAGAGGACAAGGGGGGCAAGCTCCGACACTGTGGACGATGACCGGTGCAGCGGAATGTCTGCGCCCCGATAGCGGTACCTGATTTCCCTTGGTAGTTCACCCTCACGTGGCTGGAGGGTGACCTCTCCTTGCATCGCCTCCCGTTCAAGCGCGCGCCCCAGATGATAAAGCTCGCCTCTCTCGTGTGGAAGGCTCACAAGGATCGACAGGAAGTCAGCAACCACGCCGGAAAGACCCGGGGTCTCGCGTGCTCCCACGCCCGGGAGTGGCGCCCTTCCGATGATGCTCGAAGCGAGGGGCCGGTACCCCTGAAGGATTCCCGACCGGGCCGCGGGGAGGTAGTAGCACGGTCTTGTCGTCGCTTCGAAAATCAGCTGGGAAAGTCGGGTTGATAGGAAGTTTGCCAAAGCGGCCGTTCCCTCTGAGCGATCCAGGAGCGTAGGCGAAAAAGAAAACTCGATGATTTGTGGGGAGGTGGACGAGAATGGCCACAACTCCGTGGTCTCTGCTGTAGTTGGTTCTATCCTGACCTCTATGGGTCTGCAATGGGTCCCCTTCATTAGCTCGAGTTTGTCCGCTCCGCGTAGGCTGGTGGCATACTGCTCGGTTCGAATCTCAACGTCGAATGCCTGTCTCCCGATACTCACCAGTTCATGCAACTGGCAACCCATTGAGCGCTCGAGTTCTTCACCAAGATCGCGTTCCCAGGCCTGCTCCAGCAGGTCCATTATGAACCGCTTAATGGTCGCTTGCGGCAGAGACACGCCTTGCCCCCGCCGAAGCTGCTGCTCCGTGGCCTTGTCTATCCTAAGCGGCCGCCTAGGCGGCCGCCTAAGCCGCCACCTAAACCACCACCTAAACCACCGCATCAGAGACAGCCACTGCGCTTCCGGACCCTTTAGCCTCATCTCCGTAGGGTGACACCCAAAGAAGTGTGCCGGGCAGCAGACGTCGAAAATAGAGTGGAGGAGCATCGCGGCGTAGGACTTGCCGGAGTTGTTTGGGCCGACGAGGATCGTCAGCGGCTTCAGTGCGATCTCGCCCCTCGAGATCGGGCCGAAGTCCTTGATCCTCACGGTCAATTCCAGGGGTTCATCTTGCTTGGCCAT
>CAYYCI010000130.1:2501-4086 GCA_964470215.1 uncultured Planctomycetota bacterium | reverse complement strand
CGGATCACCCTCGGGGTGATCGGGACGGGGGGGCGGGGGACCGCGGTGATGCGCGGATGCCTGGCGGTGAGGGGGGTCCAGGTGGTGGCGGTGTGCGATGTCCAGAGGGGCCGCCGCGAGCGGGCGAAGGCCATCGCGGAGCAACACCACGCGCACGAGCGCCGCAGCGGGACCTACAAGGGCTGCCACGCCACTGGCGACTTCCGCGACATCCTGGCCCGCGAGGACGTGGACTCTGTGCTGATCGCTCCTCAGGACCACTGGCACGGGGTCATCGCCAGTCACGCTGCGGCGGCAGGCAAGGATATCTATTGCGAGAAGCCTCTCGGCGTGTGCATCGCCGATTGCGTGGCGATCCGCGACGCTGTGCGTCGCTATGGGCGGGTGTTCCAGACGGGGACGCAGCAGCGCTCCGGGCGGAACTTCCGCTTCGCGTGTGAGTTGGCCCTGAACGGCTACCTGGGCGCGGTTCACACGGTGGAGGTGGCGGCTCCCGGTCCGCGCTATCGGCGTTCGTATCGCGGGTCGCTGGCGCCGCAACCTGTGCCGGAGGGTCTGGACTGGGATATGTTCGTCGGGCCGTCTCCGTTCCGCGCCTACAACCCCGGTCTGATGGCGTGGCCGGACTGGTACCTGATCTGGGACTACTGCGCGGGTTTCATCGTCAACTGGGGCGTTCACCACCTGGACATCGCCCACTGGGGCTGCCCGTCGTTCGGGGCCAGCCCCTTCGAGGTGGTCTGCCGCGGGACGTATCGCGACGATGGCTTTTGCGACAATATCAGTGGGTGGCGGGCGGAGTTCCATTTCGCACGCGGCCCCCGCCTGCTTTTTTCGGACACAGGCCACCCCTACCAGCAAGGCACGCGGTTCCGCGGCAAAGAGGGCTGGGTTCACGTGAATCGCAGCGGCATCCGGGCCGAGCCGCCTTCGCTGTTGGGGGTGAGGCTCGGCGGTGGGGACGTTCGTCTTCAGGAGAGTTCCCACCATCAGGCGGACTTCTTCGCCGCCGTGCGTTCGCGTCGAGACCCCGTGGCGCCGGTGGAGGCGGGGCACGTGGCCTCGACCCTGGGCCTTGTGGCTGAGATCGCGGCGCGGCTGAGCCGGCCGCTGCGCTGGGACTGGCGGACGGAGCGCTTCGAGGACCCGGAGGCGAATCGCCTTCTGGCTCGGACGCTGAGAGCCCCGTGGAGGCTCGTTTGAGACGAACTGACGCGGCCGCAGGCTGGAAAGCCTGCGCCACCGAGTTGCTGGCCGACCGCAGAGGGCTCAGAGGCCACGGACCTGTAGGTGGGGCGTCTCGCGCCGCGTTGCGCACGGGCTGGAAAGCCTATGCCACCTGACACGGTTGTGCGAGGGGAGGTTCTTCGCGGGCCGAGACGGCCCGCCTACAACTCGCGCAACGGGGGCGGGCAGGCCACCTGTAGGCGGGGCGTCTCGCCCCGCGTGGCCCGCAGGCTGGAAAGCCTATGCCACCTGACACGGTTGTGCGAGGGGGGTTGTTTCGCGGGCCGAGACGGCCCGCCTACAACTCGCGCAACGGGGGCGGGCAGGCCACCTGTAGGCGGGGCGTCTCGCCCCGCGT
>CAYYCI010000130.1:1038-2401 GCA_964470215.1 uncultured Planctomycetota bacterium | reverse complement strand
CCGCAGGCTGGAAAGCCTGCGCCACCGAGTTGCTGGCCGACCGCAGAGGGCTCAGAGGCCACGGACCTGTAGGCGGGGCGCGCGGCAGTGGACGAGGGGATTTTCAAAGCCGTGGGATTCGATTTCTCGGCAGAGACCAGGGGAGGTGGCGACGGCTGTCGCCACCTCCGCATCCGCCCACCGAAGAAGTGAGGAGGCGCGAGATGTTCAAGAGTTGTCTTCTGGGATGCGGCCCGCGGGCCAGGGGCCACGCCCGCGCATACGAGCACGTCGAGAAGGCGCGGCTCGAGGCGGTCTGTGACAAGGATCCCCAACGCCTGAGGGCATTCCTCGAAGAGTTCGAGGTCGAGCGCGCCTACTCGGACCTGCGCGAGATGCTCGAGCGGGAGAAGCCGGACCTTCTGCACGTGGTGACCCAGCCGACCCAGCGGGTGGAGTTTTTCGAGTTGGCGGCCGAGACCGGGGTGCCGGCCATGCTCATCGAGAAGCCGCTGGCGCTCGATGGCTCGGACTTCAACGCCATCGCGGCCATTGCCCCGCGACTGAAGACGAAGGTCTGCGTGAACCATCAACTGCGGTTCCATCCGAAAGTGCTCGAGCTCCTCGGGATCGTCCGAAGCGGCGAGATCGGCGGCCTGCGATTCGTCGAGGGCAGTGCAAGGCTCGGTCTGGCGGGGCAGGGCACCCACGTTCTGAACCTGATGTTCTCGTTTGCGGGGGCGCATCCGCAGAGCGTCTTCGGCCAGGTGGGCGGGAAGGACAACTGGATGGGCGGCACACACCGCTGCCCCGACTTCGCGTTCGGCGAGATGGACTTTGGCCACTGTCGTGGGCTTCTGGCCTGCGGGCGCAACGCGCCGCCAGCCTGCGACAAGCAGGCCATGCACAGGCACAAGCGCGTCGCCGTCTTCGGCACCCGGGGCTTCGTCCACTGGAAGATGGAGGCCTGGGAGCTCTACACCCCCGAACGCGGCTATCAGAGCGGGGAGAAGAGTTACGGGGAGGAGGACGTTCTGGGCCAGGCGGCGATGACCGACGCGATCTTCGAGTGGCTCGAGGACGAGGACAAGCCCCATCCCAATCGTCTGGAGGTGTCGCTGGCCGAGAGCAACACGGTGTTGGGCATTTACCAGAGCGCGTTGACCCGGCGTCCGGTAGCGTTGCCTTTCGAGCCGGAGGGGAACGTGCTGGCGGCTCTGGAGCCGACGCTTTAGACGGAGGAGGCGGGGCGGGACGCCCCGGCGTACACGGGCACGGCGATGCCGTGACCCTACGAGCCGTGGAGAAACGGCCCAGCCACAGACCTAAAGTCAGTGCCCCCACGGGCCGCGGAAAAAGGTTTAATTGCGGAGGAAGAAGCGGG
>CAYYCI010000130.1:0-1028 GCA_964470215.1 uncultured Planctomycetota bacterium | reverse complement strand
GGGCACGGCGGTGCCGTGCCCCTACGGGACGTGGAGAAACGGCCCAGCGACAGGCCGAAAGTCAGTGGGGCCGTGCCGTGCCCCTACGGGCCGCGGAAGAACGTTCACTTGCGGAGGACGACGCGGGTGTAGGGGGATGAGATGTAGGTGTGGTATTCGGTGGAGTGGTAGGTGATGGTCTTGCGGTGGTTGCTGAAGAGGTCAATGGTCGAGGCCTTGGGGTCGAGTTCGATGGTGGCGGTCCAGGCGTTCCTGGCGGGGTCGGGGGTCATGTCCTTCCACTGGTCTTCGGGGAATAGGTCGCGGATGTAGGCGATGCTGCCGTCGGGTCCGCGGTCACACATCCACCAGATGCGGCCGCTCTCGGCCTTGGAGTTCGGGGGGAAGCGGACGGCGACGTGGAGCCTGTTGCCCTCGATGCGATAGGCGACGGTGGGCGGCTCGAGGAGCGGCTCGACCTCGTCGAAGAAGTGGCCGAGGAGGAAGGCAGTCCGGTTCTGCACGTTCTTCTCGGCGGAGGGGGTTCTGGCTCTGATGCCGTGGCCGGAGTTGACCCTGAGATAGACGGGGATTCTGGGATAGTGCATGCAGCCCCAGGGGACGTCGTAGGCCACCATGTCGTGGGTGCCGGGGTGAAAGAGGAGGTCGCATTTGCGTTTCTCGAGTTTCTCTAGGTTTCGGGAGATGAAGACGTGGTCGGCCATTCGGGTGGCGAGGGCCTGGATTTCGTCCCAGGAGTGGCCAGCGGCGAGTGCGTCGCGGTTGTAGATCGGGCCGAAGGCCCCGCCGAGGAAACGGTGGTTCATCACGCGCTGGGGGTTGAGGCCGTGGGCGAGGGCGTAGCGCTTGTTGAAGGCTTCGAGTCGCCGCCAGGCCTCTCGGTCACATAGCCGGAGCGGGGAGTCCCACACCGGGGAGACCGCGGCGAAGAGCGCGGTGATGCGCTCGTCGTGGATGATGGCCACGGAGGGCGAGGCTCCATTCTTCGAGAACCCGGAGACGGCGACCTTTCCCGGCTCGAAGTGGTC
>CAYYCI010000129.1:0-8951 GCA_964470215.1 uncultured Planctomycetota bacterium | reverse complement strand
AAGGGCTTTCCGAACGTGTGGCTCAACCTGTGCTGGACCCACATCATCTCGCAGCGCTTCGCGACCGAGGGCCTCGACGAGGCGATAGACCTGGTGCCCAGCAACAAGCTTCTGGCCTTCGGTGGCGACTACGCGCTCCCTGTCGAGAAGGTCTACGGCCACCTGGTGATGGCCCGCGAGGACATCGCGCGGGTCCTCGCGCGGCGCCTCGGGCGGGGCCAGATGAGCGAGACCCAGGCGCTCGACCTCGCGAGGATGTGGTTCGTCGAAAACCCCGGGGAACTCTATCGCCTGAAGGACTAGGCGGTCTCCGCGTGGCCGACGCGTCCTCTCTGTGTTTCTGTGGTGCTCCCTGGAGCGAGGTGCGGGCTGCGGTGAACTCGTCGGGACGCCTGGGCAACCGGCTGGCGAAGAAGGCAAACGGCCGAGAGCAGCGTCGTTCGCCTCGGATTCCCTAGTTCTTCCTGACCAGCGCGGCGACCCAACCGCCCTTGTACGGGGCGGAGAGGGTGACGACGCGTCCGCCGCGGAGGGTCTTGTCCATCAGGCGGTAGCCGCCAGAGGCCGAGGAGCGGACCGTTATGCCCATCGAGACGCTGATCCAGGTGATCTCGAAGGTTCCGGGGGCATCGGAGAGGTCGAGGCCGACCGAGCCGCCGTTGGTGAAGTAGAGGGCGTAGAAGATGCCGGGCTTCGCCGCCAGGTAGGCCTCGTTGGGCGAGCGCCCCGAGAGGAGGTCCATCCGCGGCGACACTTCCCACAGGGGGATCAGTTTCTCGAGGATACGGGCGGCCCGGATGCTCGCTTTCGCCAGATCGTTCAGGCCGTTGCCGGCATCCGGGCGATGGAATCTCACGGCGGCCGAGCCGCCGATGATGTTGCGCCAGAACCGCTCGACCCCGTCCTCGGGGCCGCCGGTGCCGAAGGTCCTGTAGCCGCTGCCATAGATTTTCGTGTGGTTGCAGGGGCGGGGGTGGGTCTTATTGACCTGCCCGAGGAACCACTGGAGCGTCTTCCAGTGGGCCTCGTCGTAACTCCGGCTATTGACCTGTGAGATGTCGGCGAAGGAGTAGTGTTCCGCGTCGTCGAAGACCACGCGGGCATGGACCGCTTTCTCGCCCAGGAATGCGTCGTCGAACATGTCGGTCGTGTAAACCGTCACGCCCTTCTCGGCGGCCTTGGCCTTGATGAACTCGATCCAATACTTGCCCCACTGGGCCGGGGTCGAGGTTTCGTTGTCCATGCAGTAGAGGACGTTGCCGTAGTCGAGGCTGTAGGAGAGCATCTTGGCGACGAATGCCTCCTGGTACTTGCGGACGCGGTCGAGTTTGCGGTTGTATCGGGGCATGCCCGGTATGGTGTGGAAGAAGGGCTGTAGGTCGCGGGAGGGGTGCTTGGGGTAGTGGCGGGCGAAGCCTGTTTGCTCGAAGGTGTAGTTGACGTTGTTGGCTGGGTTCCACGGGCTGCCCTCCCATTGCTCGCGCGAGTAGTCGAAGCGGTCCCAGACCTCGATCTGGATGATGATGTCGCGCTCGGCGCACCACTTCAGGCAGTTGGCGAAGCGCCGCCAGTAGTCCTCGTTCCACTGGTCGAGGTCGAACTTTCCGTCGGGCAGTCGCCTGTGGGGTTTGAGTTCCGGCCCCTCGCGCTGGCTCATGGTGCAGCGGACGTAGTTCCCTCCGACCGAGGCGATCTCGTGGAGATGCTCCTTCAAGTCGTCGAGAAGAAAAATGTGGTCGGTCTTGCTTCCGCCGGCCAGGAGAACCGGCTTGCCCTTATACTGCCAATACCGCGGGTTCCTGGCATACGGCTTGAGTCGCCCGTCGTCCCTCCCCTGGGCTGGTGTCGCTGCGCATGTCAGGAGGGCGAGCGCAATGCCCGCCGCGACCAGTTGACAAGCGCCAGGCGAAAAGTGCCACATCGTCTCCTCCTCGCTGCAATGGCCATTGCGTCGTTCCTCGGCTCCGGGGGCCGCCTGGCGCAAGGGCGCGGTCTCTGGCGCGCAGCGACCCACAGCGGCCGGGATTCCTATCCGTTCTGCGGTGTGCTTCCGGCCCATCGCCTTCACCTCGCTAACGCGTCGCGGGGCCTTCAGGGGTGGCCGCCTGGGGCCGACAATTCGTCGAGGGCCTCGATGGCCTCTTTCAACCAGCCGCCGTCCCATCGGTGGGCGCGGTGCGGGCCGTCGGCGTAGACGTGTGGCACTCCGAGGCGCTCGAGGAGCCTGTGGGCGCCGACGGTGTCGTTGCGGAAGTTTCCGTAGCCGAGCAGGACGAGCCGCTTTCCCTTGCGCAGGATGGATGCCTTCTGGCGCAGGAGCGGCGCCACCTGGTAGTTGGCGAAGTTCTGCTGCGTCCCACAGATCGCGGCCATCCCGAACGCGGGCCTGGTCATCATCAGCGGTGCATCCCACGCGCAGGCCGCGGCGAACTGCTCGGGATGCCTCAGCAACAGACTCCACGCTCCCCACCCCGACTTGCTGAACCCCACGAGCAACCTGCCTTCGGGTTCGTGCGGGTAGATGGTCTGGACCAGCGGGACGACCGCGCGGAGGAAATAACTCTCCTGGCGGAGTTCCGGCCTGCGGGGGTGGTCGGCGTACCACGGCCAGTCGCTGAAACTGGGGGCGACGAGCGCCAGGCGGAGTCGCTCGCGGACCTTGAGCCTCATGGCGGCCTGGAAGCCGTCGCCCCAGCGGGTGCCCTCGCGCGGCTCGACCGGCAGGATGAACAACACGCGTCTGAGCCCGACCGCGGGCGCGGGCCTCGGCAGCGCCACGCGGATGAGCGTCTCGCCCTTCTGGAAGGGCGAGCGGACGAGGTAGAAGGTCACGCCATCGCCTCGGTGCTCGATGCGGACCACCTTGTAGCCGTCAGCGTCTTTGCTCCCGTCCACACCCGCAGCCTCCGCCGAAATGGTCGCGAGCAGCGCCAACGCCCAGACCACCTTCTCTGGCCCCGATGTCATCACCTGCGCGCGGAAGTCCGCAGTCCCGACCCGAGCTCAACCCCAAAACCCGGAACCTCTCGTCCCCCGCCGCCCTCCCGCTGGAACGCCTCGCGGCGGGCCCGGATCAAGCGCTGCCCTCGAGGGCGGCCTGGACGGCTGCGCGGGTCTTCTCGAGGCCCTCGCGAGCGACTTCCGCGGGCGAGCGTTCGCCGTAGTCTGCGTTGAAGAGCTCGAGCGAGAGCATGCCGCGATAGCCGGCGTCGGCGAGGTCGCGCAGGAATTGCCCCATGGGGGCTATGCCATCGCCGGGGAACACTCGGTCGGAATCCTGGATCCGCTCGCGGGGAGGGTTGGCTGGATAATCGTTGATGTGGACGATGCCGATGGCGTTGCCCTTGACCAGCCCGATTGTCGAGTGGCCGCTGCCGCCTTTGTAGAGGTGGTAAACGTCCAGGAGAATCTGGACGTCGGGCAGCCGTGTGGCAGCGGCGACATAGAGGGTCTCGGCGAGGGTTCTGAGCCTGGGGGCCATCCCCCAGAACTCGAGGATTGGCTTCACCCCGACCTGCTTGCCGACCGCGTCGAGTTTGCGGAAGCTTTCCGCCATCGCGTCCAGGGAGGTCTCGGCCACCTGGCCGAAGGGAGGTGCGGCGATTGACCTGCCGCCGACCGCGGCGACCAGTTCCATCTGGCGGCGGGCGTCCTCGAGGGCGTCGGCTCGGACCTGCGGGTCGGCGTCGGCCCACTTGAAGAAGGCTATGGCCCCGGCGACCTCGAGGCCCAGGTCTTCGAGGAGTTTTCGCAGGTCGTCGAGGCTGCCGCCTTTGTCCTTGTGGGCCTCGAGTTGGCGGACCCAAGGCTCGATGGCCCGGAAGCCGACCTCGGCGCAGATGCGCGCCTCCTCGGCCAGGTCGAGGCCGAAGTTCCTCAGGGTCGAGGTGTTCATGCAGTAGCCGAATGGCTCGTTGGTCATTGCATCGTCTCCGTGCTGGGCGATGAGGGTCGGCGCCATCGTAGCCGGGCGGGCGGGGTGGTTCAAGCCGGGGATGAGTGATCCACGAAGGACACGAAGAGCACGAAAGAGGGAAGTCTTCGGGGGGCGACGATCGGGCTTGGTCCCGTAGGGATGTGGCGACGCCCGCCCGGGTCGGGCGGGCATCGGAGTGGGTGGTGAGGGGGGTCAGGCGGTCTATTGCTGTTGGGCTTGTGCGGAGGCAAGGCGCTTGAGTTTGCGCTTCTTCTTCGGCTTGGGCCGGCTCTTGCCGTAGGTGCCGCGCCAGATCTTGCCGCGCTTGGTCCGTCTGTCGCCTTTGCCCATGAACACTCCTCTTGGCGGTTCCCAGGGTTGTCGGTCTTATTTCATGTTACGCGGCACGCGGCCGCTCGTCAAGCGAGCCGGCCTTGCCTCTCAGGCCCTCACCTCGAAGGTGGCCCGGACCTCCGGGCTGTGGCGGTAGCCGATGCGGCTGGCTCGCGCGCGGAGGGTGGTGGTGCCGACCGGCAGGCGGAGGGGTTGGGTGTAGAGGCGCCAGCGGGCGTTCTCCCCCTCGTCGAGGGTGTAGGTGATCGAGGCGCCCTGGGTGGCGCAGTGGAGTTGAAGGAGGACCGGGGCGCGGAAGCCGCCGCCCTGTGGGGCTGGTTCGATGCCAGGGTTTTCCTCGCAAATTGGGATGAAAAGCGGTGCGGCCGTCTGGGGTTGCTCGCCGCCAGGGTACCAGCGGCGGACCATCTGGCTTTCGGGAATCTCGCCCATGTCGCCGACCTCGGCAAGCCACCCGTCGAGGGCCTTCCGCATCCGCTCGAGGTCCTCGCGGTGTGCGGGGTCGGCGGCCAGGTTGTGTATCTCCCACGGGTCGTTGGCCGTGTCGTAGAGTTCCTCGACGGGGCGCGGCTCGAACATCAGGCGCTGCGGGCCTTCGAGTTTGCCCTCGGCGAACAGGCGCCACATCTCCTGGGCGATCGGGTGGCGGTTGCGGTAGGGGATCCAGAGCAAGCGGGGCAGTTCGGGGTGGTAGTTCCGGATGTACTTGAAGCGCTTGTCGCGGACGGCTCGGACGCGGTCGTATGCCTCGTCGTGGCGGTCGCGTGAGGCATAGACGTATTGCCTCGGGGGCGCGGCCTGCGGCCCGAGGAACGCCCGGCCCTGCATGTGGGCAGGGATCGGCAGGCCGACGATCGAGAGCACGGTGGGGCCCAGGTCTATGGTGCTCACGAGCCGCGCGTCCACGCTACCGGGTTCCAGGTGGCCGGGCCAACGGATGATCATGGGGATGCGGATGCCGGAGTCGTAGGGCCAGCGCTTGCCGCGGGGGAGTGGCCCGTGGTCGCTCCAGTGGAAGACCACCGTGTTTTCGGTCAGGCCGTCCTGGTCGAGTTGGCGGAGGAGTTCGCCGAGGTAGCGGTCGTTCTTCTCGATGTTCGTGTACATGCGGGCCATGGCCTCGCGGACCTTCGGGGTGTCGGGGAAGTATGGCGGGAGCGGGATGGCGTCGGGCTCGAAGGTCGGCTCGGGGCATTTCTCCGGCCACATCCCGCTCTCGTGGGTCGTCGTGGGGTTGAAGACGGCGAAGAAGGGCTGGTCGGGGTCGGGGCGGTTGCGCCAGTGGGCCTCCGCGCTCAACTCGTCCCAGGCCGTCAGCGGTGGCTCGAACTGGTAGTCGGTCTTGACGTTGTTGGTGCAGTAGTAGCCGGCGGCGCGGAGATACTCGGTGAAGCATTTCACGTAGGGCGGTGGAACGGCCGAGTAAGGGGTGGGCAACTCGGGGGTGGCGGGGTTGGTGTGGGTGGTGCGCATGTGGTGGGTGCCGATCGAGATGGGGTACATCCCGGTGATGATGGCCGAGCGGGCCGGCGCGCAGACCCCCGCGGTCGAGAATGCGTTGGGGTAGCGGCAGCCCTGGGCCGCCAGGCGGTCGAGGTTCGGGGTGCGGGCCACCGGGTCGCCGTAGCAGCCGTAGAAGGGGTTGGTGTCCTCGAAGGAAATCCACAGGATGTTCGGGCGGTCCGCCATTGTTCATTCTCCTTCGCCAGGCTCGAGCCTGGCGGGATTGTGCCAGAGGCCCGTTGGGCGGTCAAGCCCAGCGGTTGGCAACCACACGAGCAACATCGCTGAGTCTCGACGCGGGGCGAGACGCCCCGCCTACACCCCAGGATTGATGACCGAGGAGGATGCTCCGCGAGCGCGGCTGTGCGAGCCGGGACACGCCGCCCTCTCCGTGATAGAATGTTGCCGAGGTGGCCAGGGGCCGGGTTGGCTGGGTTAGCCAGTTGTGAGGAGTGTGGCCGGATGAGAGCAAAGTTATTGGCCTTCTTGCTCTGCGGCCTTTCGCTGAAGGCGCTTTGTGCGGAGGCGAAGATGTTCCCGTTCGTCATCTCATACGATGCTCCGAAGAACGCGACCGACATTTCCTCGTGGCTCGAGCGCCCGGCGGGCAAGGACGGATTCGTCCGCGTCGCCGACGGCCACCTGGCCACCGACGCGGGGCGCGTCCGCTTCTGGGCGACGAACCTGTGTTTCGAGGGATGCTTCCCGAGCCACGAGCAGGCCGAACGCCTGGCCGCGCGCCTCGCCCGCTTCGGGATCAACTGCGTCCGATTCCACCACATGGACGCCTACTCGATCTGGGGCGATAGCCCGAACAAGACCATCATTGACCCCAAGAAACTCGAACGCCTCGACTACCTGATCTGGCAACTCAAGCGCCACGGCATCTACGTCAACCTCAACCTCCACGTCTCGCGGTGGTTCGACGAGAAGGAGGGCTTCCCACACCGCGACCGCCGCCCACACTACGACAAGGGCCTCGACAACTTCGAGCCCCGCATGATCGAACTCCAGAAGAAATACGCCCGCGACCTCCTCAGCCACGTCAACCCCTACACCAAGACCCCCTACACCGACGAGCCGGCGGTGGCCTTCGTCGAGATAAGCAACGAGGATGCGCTCTTCGCCATCTGGCCACGCAACCAACTCGACAACCTCCCCGACCCCTACGCCACCACCTATCGAAAACTCTGGAACGCGTGGCTGCGGAAGAAATATGGCACGACCGAGCGCCTCAAGGCCGCCTGGAAGGTCGGCGAGGAGCCGCTCGGAGCCGAGATGCTCACCAACGGCGACTTCACGAGGCCCCTCGGCCCGCCCTGGCACCTCGAACGCGACGACCAGTGCAAGGCCTCCTGGTCGATCGAGCGCGGCGGGCCTGGCGGCAAGCCCTTCCTGCGCGTCCGCGTCGAGCGGATGGGGCGAGAGAACTGGATACCGCAGTTCGCCCAGCCCGACCTGCGCTTCAAGAAAGGCCAGGTTTACACTCTGACCTTCCGGGCGCGCGCCAGTTCCGAGCGGAAGATGCAGGTCAACGCGATGATGGCCCACGAACCCTGGCGCCAACTCGGCTTCTACACCAGCGTCGAACTCACCACCGACTGGCGCTCCTACACCCTCGCATTCGTCCCGAATGCCGACGAGCCGAATGGGCGCATCACCTTCACCGGCCTGGCGCCCGGCACCTACGACCTGGCGGGCGTCTCCCTTCGGCCCGGCGGCCTCTTCGGCCTCAGGCCCGGCCAGAGCCTCGAGGACGACTCCGTCCCCGTCGTCCGCCACGGCCGCCTCGAGGTGACCGAGCAAGCGCGCGCCGACTTCGTGGATTTCCTCTGGGACGCCGAGCGCGACTACTGGTGGGGCATGTGCCGCTTCCTGAAGAAAGACCTCGGCCTCAAGGCCCTCGTGGCCGGGACCCAACTCTCCTACAGCCCCGCCCACATCCAGGCCGGCCTCGACTACATAGACGCCCACTCCTACTGGCAACACCCGGCCTTCCCGGGCCGTCCGTGGGACAGGCGGAACTGGTTCGTCCGCGACCTCGCACTGGTCAACCGGCCGCCGGGCACCCTCGGCGGGCTAGCCGCCCGGCGCGTCCGCGGCAAGCCCTTCACGGTCAGCGAATACAACCACCCCGCCCCGAACCGCTACGCCGCCGAGGGCCTCCCCATGCTCGGGGCGTTCGGCGCCTTCCAGGACTGGGACGCTCTCTACTCGTTCACCTACAGCCACAACACCGACTACGAGCCCCGCAGGATAACCGGCTTTTTCGACATCAAGAGCGACCCTGCGAAACTCGCCCACCAGATCGCCTGCGCGGCCATGTTCCTGCGCGGCGATGTCGCGGCGGCTCGCCAGTTCTTCTTCGCTCCAGCCGACCGCCAGGCCGAGCGACGCGAACTCCGAAAGGCACTGAGCGCCTGGACCGTCCGGGCCGACACCTTCGGAGTGCCCCAATCCCTCTCCCTCCTCCACGGCATCGGCCTGGACCTGCGAGGCGGCCAGCGACCCGAAACCCCGAAGGTCAAGGGCAAGAGGGCCTTCACCGCCGAGACCGGCCAGATCACCTGGGACGCCACACAGAGCGGCGCGGGCTATTTCGTCGTCAACGCCCCGAGGGTGAAGGTTTTCACCGGCTTCGTGCGAGGCCGCACATTCGACCTCGGCGGGATCACCCTGGCAATCGGCAAGACAGCGCTCGACTGGGCGACGGTCTCGATGACCTGCCTCGACGGCCAGGGCTTCGACCGACCGGGCAGAATCCTCATCGCCGCCACCGGCCTGGTCCGGAACACCGGAGCCGAAGTCCAGAACCTCGGCGGAAGCCGCATCACCCTCCGCGACCAATGGGGCAGCGAGCCAGTCCTGTGCGAAGGGGTCCCCGCCCAGATCACCTTGCCCGTGCCCCCCGAACGCTTGAGCCTCTATGCCCTGGACCCCCGTGGCGACCGCAAGGCCGAAATCCGCGTCGCTAACCGCGACGGCAAGGCCCTCCTGAGCATAGGCCCAGAACACAAGACCATTTGGTACGAAGCGGTCATTCGCTAGGGGGGAGAGCCATGAGCCCAAGGCAGCCAACCATCAGAGCCGTCATTCTCGACCTCGACGGCGTCGTGACCGACACCGCCGAACTCCACTACCAGGCGTGGAAGCGCCTGGCCGACGAGGAGGGCATCCC
>CAYYCI010000128.1:0-9007 GCA_964470215.1 uncultured Planctomycetota bacterium | reverse complement strand
CCGCCATGCAAGAGGCGGGGGAACGCGAACTGTGGAACCTCGAGCGCTTCGCCAAGCCCCTGAACGTCATCGCCGGCGTCGCGCCCCTACTCGGCCTCCTCGGGACCGTCTGGGGCATGATCATCGCCTTCGACGTCGTCGCACAGAAAGGCGCGCTCGGCGACCCCCGGCAACTCGCTAACGGAATCGCCACCGCCCTCCTCACTACCCTCGCCGGCCTCTCTGTCGCTATCCCATGCTACGTCCTACACCACTATTTCCGCGACAGGTCCGACCGCCTGATCGTCGAAATCGAAGAGACCGCCTCCCGAGTCCTGGCCACCCTGCGAGGTGCAGCCCGCGATGAGAATCCAACGCCGAACCCAGGAGACCGAGGGCCTGCCCCTCACGCCACTGATTGACGTGGTGTTCCTCCTGTTGATCTTCTTCCTGACCGCCACGAGCTTCTACAAGAAAGAGAAGGACATCAAGGTCGAGCCGCCCCGCGCCACCGAGGGCAAGGCCGTCGCCAGAGCACAGCAAGAAATCACCGTCAACGTCCGCAACGAAGAGGACGGCGGCTTCTTCGTCGTCAACAACCGAATCCTACCCCTCCAGAAACTCGAAAAACTCATAACCGACACCGTCCGCGAAAATCCCGAACTGGTGGTCATCATCCGAGGCGACAAACACGCCTACCACCAGAAGATCGTCCATGTCCTCAACGCTTGCAAGAAGGCCAACGTCAAACACTACTTCATCGCCACCACCTACGAGCAGCCGGCCAACCCCTAGGAGGACCCGCCCCGTGCGCCGCTGGCTCCCACTACTCGCCCTCACCCTCTCGGCGGCCTACGGCGCCCAGGGCCCGCGCCTGGAGGTCCTCCGCGCCGATGCCTACGGCGACATCCTCGACGTCCTCGTCCGAGTGGACCTCCCACCAGAGAAGGCCCGGGGCCTCAAGCCCCAGAACTTCAGCGTCTTCATCGCCCCCGCCGACCTCCCACGCGCGAAGGCAACCTCCCCGCAATATCGCCCCCGACGCATGTTTCTGTGGCGCCGTGGCGACTCGTTCTTCATTGACCTGCGACAACTGCCCCCCGGAACCACCGCGCGAACCTGCCAACTCATCGTTCGAGTCCAGCGCCAGGCCGCCGAGGTCTTCTCGGCGCGCCTGCCCGCCATCCTCGAGCCTGCCGCGGAACAACTCGACGTGGCGCTGATCATTGACGAGTCGCTCTCGATGCGGCGCACCGACCGCGAAGAACTCCGCCTCGCCGCCGCCAAGACCTTCGTGGACCTCGCCAGAACCAGCACCCGCATCGCCAACATCGCCATCGTGGCATTCAACGACCGCACCCGCACCCTCCTCCCACCAACACCCGTCACCCAGACCTCCACCCTCTACAAGGCCATCGAGCGCATCCGCGCGGGCGGCCAGACCGACATGGACGCCGCCCTCGAGGAGGCTCGCGCCCTCCTCGAGCGCTCTCCCGCCCCGGCCAAGGCCGCGCTGCTCCTGACCGACGGCAAGGACGAACCCGGTCGCTATCGCGACGCCCACCAGGAGTTTGCCCGCAGGCGGTGGCCCGTTTACACCGTCGGCCTCTCCCAGCGAGCCGATGCCGAGACCCTCGAGCGCATCGCGCGCCAGACCGGCGGCGAGTTCCACCTCGCTCCCACGAACGCCGAACTCCAGGAGATCTTCAGCCGCATCTGCCTCACCCTCCTCAAGAAGGTTCCCATCCGCCGCCACCGCCTCGCCATCCAGCCCAACGCCCCGGCAAACGCCCCGTTCCTCATTGACGAAACCATCACCAGCCTCACCATCGGCGCCACCAGCCGCATGCCCCAACTCGCCTTCGCCCTCCGGCAACCCGACGGCACCCGACTCACCCCCCAGATCACCCGCTCGGGGGTCGCCTTCGACCGCAAGGGAGGCTATCAACACTACGACCTCTGGACCCCCGGCCCCGGCCGGTGGCTCGCAACGCTCGCCGCCGGGACCGCCGGGGAAGCCACGGTGACGGCCACCGCCGCCACCCCGCTCCTCCTTCGTGCCTTCCCAGTGAAGAAAACCTACTATCGGGGCGAGCCGGCCACTCTCGCCGCCTCGCTGGCCTGTGGCGACTCCGTCCTGCCCATCGCTCGCGTGGAGGCCGAGGTCGTCTCGCCAGAGGGCAAGACCACCGTCGAGTTGTTCGACGACGGCCGCCACCAGGACACCGCGCCCGGCGATGGCGTCTTCGCCGGCCTCTTCCCTGGCTGCGATTCCCCCGGGCAGGTCTCCATTCGGCTCCTTGCCACCGGGCGCTCCCCGGAAGGCCATCCCTTCGAGCGGGAACTGACCCTCCAGACCACCATCTCGCCCCAGGGCTACTCGCGGCTCTGGTGCTCGGCCAAGTCGCTCGACTTCGGCCCGCTCTACACCGGCGAGAAGGCCCAGCGCACCCTCGACCTCAAACTGACCACCGAAGTCCCGTCGCGGAACCAGGAGAGGGTCCGCGTCTCGATTGAGCCGCCGGTGGCCGAGGACGGCTCGCGGCTGCCCACCGACGCCCTCTCCCTCGAGCCCAGCCCGCTGGTGCTCGCTCCCGGGCAACTGCGCTCCCTCGCTGCGAATCTCGCGATTCCCCCCGACCAGCCCCCGGGACGCTACCAGACCGCGATTCGCCTCACCAGCAACTACGACGCGCTCGAAGTCCCTGTCGTCTTCGAGGTTCGCCGGCCAGAGGTGATCCTCGGGGCGAAGAAGATCGAACTCCCGCCTGTCGAGAGCGGGGGCCGGGCCCGGGCCGAACTGGCGGTCCGCCTGGCTCCGCGCGGCGCGCTCCCCCTCTCGGTGGTGGCCTCCGACCAGCGCCTGAGCGTCGAGCCAACTTCCCTCACCCTCGGACCTAAGGCCCGCAGACTGACCATCCAGTTCTCCGCGCCGCCCGACAGCCCGACCGAACAGCCCAGGATGAGACTGACGCTTCGCTCGCCCGGGGCCACGGTGGAGGTCCCCGTGGTCGCGAGAGTCGTCCGGCCCACTCTCGCCCTCGAGCCACAGGCGATAGACTTCGGGGCCATCCGCCCGGGCCAGACGGCCAAACGAGCCGTCACGCTACGCCTGGAGGCGCTCTCCCCGCGAAGAGTCCAGGCCGCGGCGCAGCCTCTGAGGAGCGAAGGGAATGCCCCACCGCTCGGCCTCGCGGTGCCTGCGCAGGCCACCATTCGCCCCGGCGAGCCGCTCGCACTCGAGGTCTCCATCGAGGCACCGCCCATCCAGTCGCCGGGCAAGTACGTGGGCAGCGTCACCATCCACTCCCCCCTCGGCGAACACGAGGTCCCATGCACGGCAACCGTCCCGGCCGTTTCCACCTTCGCAACGGCGCCCGCGCTGGAGTTTGGCCGAGTGGCGATCGGCTCGACCGCCGAGAAACCTCTCGAGCTGACCTCGACGGCCAATGCGCCTCAGACGGTTCGACTCGTCCCGCCCGCCCCGACGGGTGGCTGCGCCATCGAGGCGGCGCCTGCCTCCGTGGCGGTCCCGCCAATGGGGAAAGCCACCGCGCGAATCCGGCTCGAGGCGAGCCGGGCCGCCGAGCCAGGCCCCTTCTCGGCATCGTTGGCCGTCGTGGGGCCATCGCAGGGCGCGAAGGTGGAACTCCGGGCGGAACTCTTTCGACCGCCCCACCAGTCGATCGCCTTCGAGCCGCCCGTCGCCGACCTCGGCCGCCTCACCACCGGAACTCCCGCCAGCGTGACCGTGGCTGTCAGGTCGTTGGTGGACGAGCCACAGGACGTGAGCATCGTCGAGGTCCATGCTCCCGAAGACCTGGTGGCGGTGGAGCCGCAGCAATGGGCATTGAGGGTGGCTGGCCACGCGACTGAACCCTTCGCCCTGACCGTTACCCCACTGGCCGCCGAGGGCGAGAAGCCGTTCGAGGCCGTGGTGGTCGCTCGCGGCAGGTCGCTGCCGACGCGCCTGCGTGTCCGCGGCACGATCGTAGCACCCGCGGCGACCACGATTCGCCTTCTCGAGGGACTCCTGGACTTCGGCACGGTCGAGCGCGGCGGTCGGGCGACCCTCGCGCTGACGCTCGAGTCGCTCCTGGCCGCCGAGCAGCGGGTCGAACTAACCCGGCCGCCGACGAGTCCCGGCCTGAGCCTGGCGGCGGACCCGCCAATGCTCACGCTGGCCCCCGGCGCGGTCGAGACCGCCCAGGTGGAACTCGTTGTGGGCGAGGACGCTCCGCTGGGAACCCACCGCCTGCTCTGGCCAATCGCTGGCGCCGGGAAACAAGCCACCCTCGAGGTGGCCGTCGAGGTCGTCCCGAAGCCGGTGCCCATCGCGGCGGGCAGAGAGCCCACCGGGATCGGCTGGCAGGAGGGCCTGATCATCTTCCTCCTGCTCGCCATCCTCGTGGTGGCCCTCATCCTGGCCTACCTGCTGGCCCGGTGGCTCCTGCGCACCAAGCGGCTGCCGCGGATGACCAAGTACTTCGCCCTCTCGGCACTGCTCCACGCGGTGGTTCTGTTCACGGCGCTGGACCTCTTCATCGCTCACAAAACAAGGAAGAAGGAACTGGGCGAACTTTTCCGCGTGGGGCTGAAGGCCATGGCGCCCGGGGGGTTCTCGACCAGGCGTCGGAGCCTCGCCGACGAAATCCGCGCGCGCCAGGAACGCGAGCGCCGCCTGGCCGCCGAACGCCGTAAGCGCCAGGCGGCCGAACTCGCCCGAAAACTCCTCGAGGAGGCCAAACTCAAAACCACCACCCCACACAAGGCCAAACTCCGGCGACCGGAGACCGAAGAGAAACCACGCCTGGTCGCTCACAAGCCCAGGACGCAGAAACTGACCGTCGAGGAACTCGCGCGAATCCTCGAAGAGGTCCGCGAGAGCAAGAAGATCACCGAGAAGACGAAGGAGCCCACCGAGGCGCCGAAGCCCGTCGAGGCCGAGCGCCTCGAACGTCTCCGTCGCCTCTCGCGCGAGCAACTCGAGGCGGTCGTCGAGCAGGCTCTCGCACCGAAGAAAACCGCCCCGAGCAAGCCTCGCAGCAAGAGCGGCGAGGCTCCTGGCCTGGTCGCCCCGCGCCTGTTGGACAGGGGGCAGTTCCGACCGGACGAACTCGTCCCTGCCCTCGAGGGACTGAAGGCGGCGGCGCAAGCCCGGGCCGCGGCGAAGACCGCCGGCGGAGCGGTCGGGTCGCAACAGGTCGCTGTGACTAGAGCCGCGCGGGGGGCCGAGGTCGAGCGGGGGACCCCGCGTGGGGTCGGTGCGCCGGCCCCTTCGCGGCCTGCTGCCGCGCCCGTCGAGGGCAAGGCGCCGGGCCAGGCCGCCGCGCCCGACCTCCTCGTCGCCTCCCTCGAGGGCACCGCCACCAGGGCGAGGCGACAGGTGGCAGTGGAACCGGAGACTCCGGGGGACCTCGCGCCCAGGCTCGAGGCCCACGCTCCCGTGGCGACGGCGAGGGGTGGCAGGGCGGGGACAGTGGCGGCGCGATCCCTGGCCGTCGGCCGAGTGGAAGGTTCGGCTGGGCCTCAGCGCGCGGCGGCCGCCGCCAGGCCGCTGGCGCCCGGCCAGGCGCGGGAGGGCCGGCTGGCCCGGGCAGTCGAGCGGGGCGGGCCGGCGGCTCCCGCCCTCGAGGCAGCGAGGGCGCCGGCGAGCGCGGTGCCACAGGCCCCGCCGTTCGCAGCCACCATCCCGGAGGAACTTCCGCCAGCGGACGCGGCGGTCGAGTTGCCCACGGGGGCGCCGAGGCCGACGGAACACGTCGAGGCGGTAGCGTTGGCGATTGCCCCCGGGCACGGTCGCGGCAAGCCGGCGTCGGACCGCGCGGCCGCTCAGGCGCCGCGCCCGACAGCCCCGGGGCCGCGAGGGGTAGCAGCGGCCGGAGCGGCATTGCGGCGTGTGCCTGCCCCGCCGGCCCCGGTCGCGGCAGAGATGGGCGAAGGCGCCGCCGCGCGGAAGGCCCGGCCACGCCTCGAGGAGGTCGTCCTGGTCGAGGGACCGTTGAGCGTTGCCCACTACGAGCAGCCGGGGCGAAAGACCGAGATAGGCTCGGCAACGGTGGTCGGGCAGTGGCGCTTGCGGGCGCGCGGGGCAGCCCGGGCCTCGGAAGGCGGAACGGCGGCGCTGGGCGAGCCGGCGCCCCGCGCGGGCGGGGTCGCGCGTCCCTCGAGCGGAAGCGCGGCCGCCGACCTCGAGCTCCCGCCGGCCGAAAGGGTCGCTGCTCACGGTCCTGACGACCTGGTTGTCCGCCTGGAAGAGGCGGTCCGCGAGGCTCCGCGCGTTGCCGCCGGGGCTCGTGAGGCGGCGGAGGGGCCGGGTGCCGTGGCGGCTCCCGAGTGGAGCGGTGGAGCGGCGAGGGTCGAACGAAGCGAGGTTGGAGCTGGCGCCACGCTCGCCCCCGAAGGGCCGGCGAGCGCTGAAGTCGGACCTCCGCGAGCGGCGTTGACGCCGGAACTCCTGGCGGAAGCGGTCGCTGGGCGCGGGCGGCGGGCGCTCGTCGCCTCGCCGCAGGTCGAGATCGAGGAAGAGGTGGACACGGGGCCTGGTGCGGTGGCGGCCAGGCGCAGGGCGGAGCCGGAGGCGCGGGGCGGGTTGGAGGCAGAGCGTCGGGGCGAGGAGCCACGCCCTCACAGGCTCGAGGCGCGCGCGGTGCGGCCGACCCTGGCGGCGAGGAGCCCCCGGCTGGAGCGTTCGCCGAGTTATCGCGCCAGGCGTCTGCTACCGCCGTCGCTGGCGCGGGGTTTCGGCGAGGCGGGCACGATTGTCGGCGAGAAGCCGACGGGCACGACGCGCTTCGTCCTGACGGTGGCCCGCTACGGGGGCGGCGAGGCCGACTGGGACACCCACAAGACGATGATGCCGTTCCTGGCCTGGCAACTGCGCGAGCGGGTGGGCTTCAACGTCGAGACGGACGTCCGCGAGGTGGGGCTCGAGAGCCCGGAGGTGATGAAGTCGCCCTGGATTTTCATCACGGGCCACAACGACTTCCGCTTCACCGCTGCCCAGGTTGCGAACCTGCGGCGCTACCTGCTCGCCGGCGGGACGTTGTGGGCGGAGGACTGCACCCACGAAGACGATCCGACGTGGGACCGCGCGTTCCGTCGTGAGATCGCTCGGGTGTTGCCGCCCGAGGAGGGCTACCGGCTCAAGAAGATAACGAAGGCTGACGATCATCCGATCTTCCGGTCTTGTTTCGACCTGAGCGAAGGCTACAAGGGCTACTTCCCGCCGCCCGGGGACAAGTATCGCGAGAACTACATCGAGGGAATCGAGATTGATGGCCGCCTGGCGGTCATCTACACCCGCAACGACTACGGCTGCGGTCTGGAGATTCGGCCGGACACGACACCGCTGAAGGTCTCCCTGAGCGGGCTGTCGTTGGCGGAGATGCAGGAGTCGTCGTTCCTGATGGCCACGAACATAATCGTCTATATCCTCGGCGGTGGCCGTGGGCGGGACGTGGCGCTGATTCGTCGTGCGGCCGAGAGCCTTCGCCACCACTACGAGGCCGAGAAGGCGAGGCCCGACCCCTACGCGAACGCTCCCGCCACCCTCTTCGACGACTTCTCGGAGGAGAACTGGCTGGTCGAGGACACCTGGGACGGGGCAGGGCCGGCGAGGCTGCGCTACCTGCGGAAGCCAAACGCGCGCGGCAGGGAGCGGCGGCTGGCCGTCTCGCTCGACCTCGACCGGGGCGATGTGAAGACCGTCCTGATACGTGAAATCCCGGAGGAACTCGACCTGACCGGACAGGACCGTTGCTACGTCGAGGTCGAGAGCAAACTGGACACCGGCGCGCGGCTGGCGCTGGCTGTGGTGACGCTGCCGGATTGGAAATACTTCGAGAGCCGGCCGGCGTTTATCAAGCCCGGGAAGCAGGCCGTGTGGTTCGACCTACGTGGGTCGACTTGGAAGACCGGGGAGCCGGTCCCCGAGGGGCAGAACGAGTATTGCCGCCGTCCCGAGAACCTCGATGCGGTGCGTCGTTTCGTCTTGCTGATCTATCCGCTCGAGCGGCGGGGGACGATGATCTTCGACAAGATCGAGTTCCGCGCCAAGCCTTGAGGTTGGTGGGTGCCTATCGCCACCAGAGGCGTGCTCGGAGTTCCTCGATTCGCTGCTCGACGGCCTGCTTGAGTTCACGGCCTCTGGCGAGGAGGGCGTCGGCGACTTTGGGGGGGAGGATGCCGCGTGCTCTGAGGGCGAGGAGGCCGTCGAGGCACTCGAGGACGTTTGCCATCGCGCGCTTGCAACAGACGATGTTGCCACAGAGGGTTTCGCGCTCGTAGCCGACGTCGTGTCCGCCGGCGATTTCGGCGGGGATAGCGTAGGCGGCGCGACACGTTCGGGCGGCATCGTCGTCGGTTTGGGCGCGGGCGCGGAGTCGTGCGACGATGGCCCTGTCGAGGTCGAGGGCGAACGTCTCGGCGGCGGCGTAAACGGGAATGGCAGCGAGTTCGCGGCTTGCGTGTGGGTTTGGTGGCTCGCCGGTCATTTGGTCGAGGACCTGCTCGGGGAGGTTCCAGTGCATTTCGTGTGCGATGAGTTCGTCGCGTCGTGGGTGGTTTCGGAGGGTTTCGTGGAGTTCGCGGTATTTGGCGTTCAGGACGTCCTGCTGGTCGAAGAATGCCTCCCAGTCTTCTTCGGACCACTCGTCGCGGCTGGTTTCGCCTGGTGTTTCGTCGTTGTAGGCATCCCAGGTCTCGTCTGGTTCGTCTTTCATTGCAGCCACACCTGAAGCGGTGGTTTCGGTTCCGGTTGTCCCCGCCGGCCTCATGATATGGCAATGGGGTGTCGGGAGTCAAGCGGGTGTGGGGTCGAGAGGGACGCGGTTGGGTGGGCGGTGGTGGTCAGTCAGCCTCGCCGAGGTAGCGGAGGAGGTCGGTCTCCTTCATGGTGGGGATCCTGAGCTGCCTGGCCAATAGCACGGCCTCGCTCTCCTCGGGCTTGACGCCGCCTTCCTCGGGGGTGCCCTCGCCGGTGATGACGTAGTCGGTGGTTCTGGAGACGCGATCGGTGATCTTGCAG